>NZ_QRHM01000029.1:23716-24105 GCF_003470325.1 Collinsella sp. AM24-1
GACTTGTTGATTATTATGCACAGGGACTGAATAATGGTCAAGCATTTTTTCAAAAAAAGTTATCGAATTTGATTTTTACTCATTTGATGCAGTCGATCGACTCGATACTTTCAAACACGGCGAAAGCAACTCCTCAAGTATGTCGACATATAAGAAAAGCCTCCGTTACCGGAGGCTTTAAAGTTCAGTTGGTGCGGCGTATAGGATTCGAACCTATGACGTTCTGATTCGTAGTCAGACCCTCTATCCAGCTGAGGTAACGCCGCAACGCACGGATTATTATGCACGCGAGCCCCCGATGGGTCAAGCGACAATTAGAAAAAATTTTATGGAGTGATAATTAAGTTGTTCCTTGATTCTCATCTTCATTGCAACAGCCTCAGGACTCA
>NZ_QRHM01000003.1:0-31916 GCF_003470325.1 Collinsella sp. AM24-1
CGCGCCGAGCGCCGCAAGGGCGAGCAGCTTCGCCGCGACGGCGCGCCCGCGCGAGGGGACCGCCGTGAGGTTGGCGAGGCGCCCGGCAGCGCGCTCCTCGTCCACGGCGAGCCCGCAGACGATGGCGGACATGAGCGGCATGAGGGCGCCGAGGAACTGGGCGTAGGCGTCCGCGCCCAGCGCCGGGTCCCATCGGGCTACGGAGAAGTACTCGCCGCAGGCAAGACCGGCCGCCAGGCCGCAGGCGAGGTGCACCGCCGCGAGCGGGGAGCGCGCCAGGCGCAGGGCCTCGGAGAGCAGGGCCCGCGAGAGAGTCATGCGCGGCGTCGGGTCGGAGAGTCGCGTCACGGCCATCACCTCTCCTCGGAGCGCGCGAACCAGGCCGCGCCCGCCGCCGTGAGCGCGGCGAACGCGAGCGCGCAGACCGCAAGGCCCGCCAGCGTGAGCATGCCGTCCGCCGCGAGCGCCCCGCCGAGCGCCATGTCCGCCGCGAGTGGCTCGCCGCTCGGCAGCACGGGGATGAAGCTCGTGGGGATGACCATGCTCGCCGACGGCGGAAAGAGCTGCGGCAGCGGCATCAGCGCCCAGGCGAACCCACCCACGAGCTGCGCGGCGAGCGGGCAGAAGATGCCCGCGAGCATGCCGAGCCGCGCCGTGAGGAAGAGCCCTGCGGGGATCATCCACGCCGCGGTCACCGTGTTGACGAGCGCGCAGAGGAGCATCGTGAGCGTGCCCGCGGCCGTGAGGCCCTGCGAGGAGAACGCCGATCCCGCGAGGTAGATGCCGAAGACTACGAGGTTCGAGAGCGTGCAGAGCGCGAGGCACCAGAGCGCCTTGGCCCACCAGGCGCGCCCGAGCGGGAAGCCCAGGCCTAAAAGCCCCCGCATCCGCGTGCGAGCGTCCGCCCGCGCGACGCACGCCACCACGAGCGAGAGAGACACGGGCAGGAAGAGCGCGTACCAGTAGTTCCACGCGCTGAATATCTGCACGCCCCGGTAGGGCATCGCGCCGAGCAGCGGCATCGGCAGCGCCATGAGCACGGCCAGGCGAACCGGCGCCGCGTGGCGCGACTTCAGGGCCTCGGCGCGCAGGCCCGCGAGCAGGCAGCCTTTCTCGCCCATCATGCCGCCACCTCCCCGCGCGCTCGTCGCCCTTCCCGGCAGAAGCTCATGAAGAGTTCCTCGAGGTCCTGCCCGGGACGAAGCGCATCCTCGTAGGCGAGGCGCCCCCCGCAGATGATGCCGATGGTGTCCGCCATCTGCTGCACCTCGGAGAGGATGTGGCTCGAGACGATCACCGTCGTGCCCGACGCCGCGAAGCCGCGGATCTGGTCGCGCAGCTCCTCGATGCCGATGGGGTCGAGGCCGTTGGTGGGCTCGTCGAGCACGAGCAGGCGTGGCCGGGCGATCAGCGCCAGCGCGAGCCCCAGGCGCTGCCGCATGCCCATCGAGAAGCGCCCGGCGCGCTTCTTCCCGGTGTCCGCGAGGTCCACGGCGGCGAGCACCTCATCTATGCGGCTCTCGGGAAGGCCCAGCAGCGTGGTGCGCACGCGCAGGTTCTCGCGCGCGGTGAGGTTGGGGTAGAGCGGCGCCTCCTCGATGAGGCTGCCGATTGCGTAGAGGTCCTCGCGGCGCCAGGCGTGCCCGGCAAAGAGGATCTCCCCGGCCGTCGGCCGCAGCATCCCGCAGATCATCTTGAGCGTTGTCGACTTGCCGGCGCCGTTGGGGCCGAGCAGCCCGTACACCTCGCCCTCGCGGATATGAAGGCTCACGTCGGCCACGGCGTCCTGCGCCTGGTCGCCGCGGCCGAAGCGCTTGGTGAGCCCGCGCGTCTCGAGCATGTAACCCATGGGTTCGTCCTTTCTCTTCCGGGCGCGCGGGCCGAATCGCCGTGCCCGCGCGCCTTACCTTTCGGGTTCACCATCCATGGTGGGACGCGTTTCTAACGAATCCGTAACGGCCGTTGGGTTCTTTTGGCGCAAACTCTTCTCGACCCGCACATCATGATTAATTTGCTTGAGGCAACAACTTTCCCGATCGATGTAATCACCGAATCAAAACGTGTACGTCAACCTCCAAAAACGACATTTTTCGACATGTTTGGAGACTGATGTACACGAATGCGAAAATCCCCGCCGCCCATAAGCGCCCTCCACATGTCTGGACTCTCTATGCTTACGCTGGATAGACATCGCCGGAACGGGTATAGTATCGAAAGTTTTGTCGTTAACCAGCGGGGGAGTCCTGTGGGCATCAAAAAGAAGATCAAAAAGGAGCTTATCGGCACTTCCGATTACCCGTCGAATAAGATCTTTACGATCTCCAATTTCATCACCTTTACGCGCCTGATCCTCACCCTGGTATTTCTGTACCTGTTTGTGACGGATAACAACCGCGTCATCGCCATCGTAATCTACGCCGTTGCCGCCTCCACCGACTGGATGGACGGCCAGATCGCCCGCATGACTAAGACGGTCTCGTGGCTCGGCAAGGTCATGGATCCCATTTGTGACCGCGCGCTGCTGTTCACCGGCGTCTTGGGGCTGGTGGTCCGCGGAGAGCTGCCCATCTGGGTCTGCGTGCTCATTATTGGCCGCGACATCTATCTGGGCATTGGCACGCTTATCGTGCGTCATTATCACCGTCGCCCCATCGATGTCGTCTTTCCCGGAAAGATTGCCACTGCACTGCTCATGACCGGCTTCTCGCTCATGCTGCTCGGGTTCCCCGTTATTGACGGCCTGCATCTTTTACCTTCAACCCTTACGGCCTTCCCGGGCCTCAACGGAAGCTCGGTGCCCCTCGGCATCTTCTTTGTGTACGGCGGCGTGATCTTCTCCATGCTCACGGCTGTCATCTATTCCATTAAGGGCGGAGTGGCCATTAAACAGGCTCTCGCGCATCCCGAGGACGAGGACATCGACTTTCTGAACCCCGAAATCGAAGACTGATTCGTTGGGGTATGATTACGTACGGTTCATTATTTGCGGCACGTCCGCGATAAGTTAGGGGTTGTCATGGACAACATGGTTAACAATATGCCTCAGAATGATAAGACTGCTGACGCTACCTGCGTATTCCGCGTGCCTTCAAGCGACGTCACCGTTCCCGACCTCATGGCCAACGTGCGCATCACCGCCCCCGTTCTGTCCATCGTCAAGGGTCCGCAGACTGGTGCCGCCTTTGAACTCGAGGACGACGTGACCACCATCGGCCGCGATCCTGCAAACGGCATCTTCCTCAATGACATGACCGTTTCGCGCAGCCACGCGCGCATTATTCGCGAGGGCCTCGGCGCCCGCATCGAGGACCTGGGCTCGCTCAATGGCACCTGGGTCGACGGTGCCATTGTCAACGCGGCCCCGCTGCACGACGGTTCTTCCGTTCAGATCGGTACGTTTACGCTCATCTACCACGAGAGCACGCCGGAGCGCATCGAAACCGGTGAGTAGGGCATGGCCGAACGCAACTATCTGAGTATCGGCCAAGTCGTCAACCTACTTCGAGGCGCATACCCCGATCTTTCGAACTCAAAAATTAGATTTCTAGAAGATGAGGGGCTCATTACCCCTCATCGTACGCCTAAGGGATACCGTCAGTACTCCAAGGAGGACGTTGATCGCCTGGAGGTCATTCTGCACCTGCAGAAGACTCGCTACATGCCGCTCAACGTGATTAAGCAGCGCTTGGAAAACGCCACGGACCTGTCAACGCTCGCCTACGAGGTGGGCTTGCTGTCCGATGTTCCGCTCAAGACGGAGCCCAAGGAGACTAAACAAAAGCTGCATCCCATCGAGACCATTCCCGATATGTTGGGCGTCGAGATCTCGTTTATCCGCTCGCTCGCCGAGAACGACCTCATTCGCATCATCAAGAGTCCGCAGAACCGTGAGCTCGTCGATGGTCGCGATTTTCCGATCATCCGCTACTGCTCCGAGCTGTCACGCTTCCATATCGAGCCGCGCAACCTGCGTCAGTACGTGTCTTCCGCCAACCGCGAGTCCTCGATGTTTGAGCAGGTGCTCGTGAGCATGCTCGGAATGGATACCTCCGATGACGAGCGCGACGCCAAGCTCGAGCGTGCGTTTAAGAAGCTTCACGACCTCACCGAGGGTGTGCATACGGCACTGCTCAAGAACCGCGTTTTTGAGTCGCTCAACGCCGTGGTCGAGGATGCCGACATCGATGCACTCGATGAAGAAATCGCTCGCTCCGAGTCCACCAAGGCCAAAAACGAAGAAACTGCCGCGCCGGCTTCACACGAGGATTCTCTCGTAAAGCCGCTCAAGGTTGTCGCCCCTTCGCAATCCGACACTGTCACCGCGGGCAAATAACAGCTACCGCTTATCCGGCAACCCATTGAAAGGTCATGCAATGTACGACTTCGAATCTCAAATCGTCGACATCCCCGACTATCCCGAGCCCGGAGTCATCTTCAAAGACATTACGCCGCTCTTTGGCAATCCCGAGGCGCTCAAAGCCATGACCGATGCCCTCGCCGAGCACTTTGCCGGCATGGGGATCACCAAGGTCGTGGGTCCCGAGGCCCGTGGCTTTATGGTTGGCGTACCGGTGGCTGTGGCCCTTGGTGCCGGCTTTGTTCCCGCACGTAAACCGGGCAAGCTACCCCGCAAGACGGTGAGCCAGAGCTATGAGCTCGAATACGGCACCGACTCTATCGAGATCCATGCCGATGCCATTACCTCTAAAGATACCGTGTTGATTCTGGACGACTTGGTCGCGACGGGCGGAACCGTCGAGGCAACAGGTAAACTTGTGCGAGATATGGGCGCAAAGCTTGTGGGCTACGGGTGTATCCTTGAGCTTGCGTTTCTCAACCCGCGCGAGAAGCTCACGCCGACTGACGACGATGTTGAGCTCTTTAGCCTGGTGACGGTGGACTAGCCGTTACCCTTAGTTACTGGAAAGGAAGCTACATGCGCACAGCAAACACGCACAAAAACATGGCACGCTGCGCTGCTACGGCAACCCTCGCTTGTGTTTTGGGCTTGGGCCTCGCGGCTCCTGCCTACGCCGATACCGCATCCGACCTTGCCGCTGCTCGTACGAAGCTCGAGCAGATCGGTACCCAAACCCAGCAGATTTACGATGATCTCGCCACGCAGACGCAGGCGCTCGATCAGACTGCTGGCGAGATCACGCAAAAGCAGCAGGAGATCGCTGACGGTCAGGCCAAGCTCTCGACCTATGTCGCCGGCGAGTACAAAACCGGCGGTCTGAGCCTGCTTCAGGTTCTGACCGGCGTCGATGACCTGAGCGATATGCTCAACCGTCTGTTCTACTACGGCAAAGTTTCCGATAAGCAGGCTCAGACCATTCAAGAGGTCAAGGAGCTTAAGCAGCAGCTCACCGATAAGCAGGCCGAGCAGGAGAAGAACGTCGCCACCACGCAAAAGAAGGTCGATGAGCTTAACGCCCAGCAGGCTGAAGCCCAGAGTGTCGTGAACTCCCTGGATTCACAGTTGCAGGCCGAGCTTGCTGCCGAGGCCCAGGCCAACGCCGCGCTGCAGGCTGGCATAAATGCTAGCACCGCCGAAAAGGCCACGGTGAGCAACGACACCGCCGGTACGAGCGAGAACACCAACAAGGGTGGCGGTACGACCAACGACGGCGGCGGAAACACGCCCGCGCCCGCTCCCACTCCGCAGCCCCCGACGCCCGCTCCGGCTCCGGCTCCGGCTCCGACGCCTTCTGCTCCGAGCCAGTCCGTCGACGGCGGTTCTGTTGTCTCGCGTGCATACAGCAAGCTTGGTTGCGCTTATTCCTGGGGCGGAATTGGCCCGAACAGCTTCGACTGCTCTGGTTTTGTTAGCTATTGCCTCACTGGTCGCTATTGCCGCCTCGGCACCACGGGTACCTTTATGGGCTGGACGCGTGTGTCTGATCCGCAGCCCGGTGACGTTGTGGTCAACTCGTACCACACCGGCATTTACATCGGTGGTGGTCAGATGATTCATGCTTCCGACTACAACACAGGTGTTATCATCAGCTCCGTTGCCGCCGGCATGAACAACAACTATATCTTCGTGCGCTACTAAGTCATCTTACACAGCGTGTGAATGTGGACCTCGTGGCTTAAAGTCGCGAGGTCTATTCTTTTGTCTCTAATCTTGTACGGCTATCTAGTATTCAAAACTAGATAGCCGTACATTCGGTTTGCAAGATGGCTATAATTGTTGAGGAACAATTAGAAAGGACCCTCTATGAGCTGGGCACTTATCTCCGATTCAAGCTGCAACCTCCGCGATTGGCAACCGACCGCGCCCCATACCACCTTTGCATTTGCGCCCCTCAAAATTCGAGTGGGGGAGCGTGAATTCGTCGATGACCTTTCGCTCGATGTACATGAGCTCAACTGCGCTGTTCAGGCGGAGACGAACGCTTCTTCGAGCGCTTGTCCCAGCGTAGGGGAGTGGGTCGAGCTTTTCAAATTGGCAGACAAGACCATCTGCATGCCAATCTCTGAGGGCGTGTCGGGCAGCTACAATGCGGCAGCTACGGCTCGCGATATGGTTCTTGCCGAGGAACCGGACCGCAATATTCATCTTGTCAATTCACGCGCAGCTGGCGGCAAAATGGATCTCATTTTCTTGCTGTTCGACCGCCATCTTGCAAGCAACCCGGATGTCTCATTCGAGGATGCTTGCGCATACTTCGATAGCCTTGAACAGAACAGCAAAATCCTCTTCAGTTTGTGCAATTACGAAAACCTCGCCAAAGCCGGACGTATCCCTAAGGCAGCCGGCGTCATTGCCAACAAGCTCAATATCCGCATTTTGGGCACGGCGAGCGAGGCCGGTAAAATCGAACTCGTCGGGCACACGCGTGGCGAAAAGAAGATGCTCAACAAGATCATCGATACCATGGAAGCCGAGGGTTTTACGGGCGGCGAGGTCGTCATCGACCATGTGGAAAATGAGACAGGCGCCCAGGCACTTGCCAGCCGCATTGTGGAGCGCTGGCCAAGCTCCAAGACTATCATCATGCCCTGTAACGGGCTAGATTCATACTATGCCGAAATGCATGGGCTCATTATCGGCTACGGCATGGGCGTGGCTTCGGGCCAATAACGTCCAACCAAGCAAAAATACGGGCGGGACAAAGTGACAGATGGCCCTTTGTTCCGCCCGTTATATACGTTGGCTAGCTATTAAACCCATTAAACTTTAGATAGCTCATCAGGTACGCCTTCGAAACGAAGGATGAAACCGCACTGCGCACAAGCAGCGACTCACGCGTTACCTGATGCGCCGTATCGGGAACCGGCGTCTGCTCGACGGAAAACGCCGAACGAATCGATGCCTCGAGCTGATTGACCACATAATCGAAGGCCGTCGGGGCATCGTAGCTCAAACGCTGAATGTTAAAGAGTGCCTGCACCGCAGCAATAGGTAGCACTTGCTTAAAGATGCAAATAGCGATCAGACGGGCAATCTGCTCGCGGCCATATTGCTTTTTGACCGGAGCAGGCACCAGGCCGACCTTCACGTAGTTATTGATCATCGATGGCGTAATGACGGGCTGCTCAACGCAAATGGACAGCGGCTCCATCCACAGCGCAACATACTCAATAACCTGGTCGCGATAGAGCGTCACATTGGGCAACTGGTCATAGCGCGACAGACTCAACGTATTGAGTTTGCACACGATTTCGGACTGAATAAATGCATCGGGCAGCACCGTGGGCTGAATATCCTCAGGCTTAATACTGACCGACGAATCGGACATCGGAATAACGTGTTTAACGTGGTTCATAAAGGTCCTCCGTTCATTTACTATATTGTATTCTAGGTTATCTAGTTTTGCATACCACATAGCCGGCAAGTAAAAGTGGTTGGACAACACATTGATGCATCGTCCAACCACTTTGTGTAAAGATAGCAACCTTACATAAGATATATTATCGTACTTATTCACGGAGAAACGCGTATGCGCTCGTTGCTGCTATGGCTCCGTCCGAAACGGCGGTCACAACCTGGCGTAAACGCTTGGAACGGATATCGCCGGCTGCGAATAAGCCGGGCGTACGGGTGGCCATCGAATCGTCGGTGACAATGCCGCCGTCAGGAGCCAGATCGACTAGATGCTCAACCAGCTCGGTATGCGGCAGCATCCCCGTAAAGACAAAGATGCCAAACGAGCCAGGTTCAAATGACTCGGTATGAGTCTCGCCAGATGCATTGTCCTTAAAGGTAATCGTCGTTGGCATGGCTTCGCCCGATAGCTCCACAATACTAGTTTGGTACCTAACTGTAATATTGTCCTTTGCGAGTACTTTCTGAACAACACCATCGGGCGCACGAAACTGGTCGCGGCGCAGCACGATGGTCACACTGCTGGCAATGTCGGACAGGAACAGCGCCTCTTCGCATGCCGAATTGCCACCACCGATTACAAAAACCTGCTTGCCGCGGAAAAACATGCCGTCACATGTTGCGCAATATGAAACGCCACGACCGCGATACGTATCCTCGCCTGCGAAACCTGCCGGACGCGGCGTGGCACCCATGCAAGCGATAACGCTCGAGGCCAGCGTATCGCCCATATCGTGATGCACCGTAAACAACGCTGCATCGGCATCGTAATCGATACCCGTAACCATGCTCCATGTAACCTGTGCTCCCAGGCCCTCTGCATGCTGCTGAAAACGCTCGCCAAGTTCGGCGCCACTCAGGAGCGGGAAACCCGGATAGTTCTCGACCTCATTGGTTGTGGCGATCTGCCCTCCCGACATGCCCTGCTCAATCACGGTCGTCGTCAGGTTGGCACGCGCAGCATAAATGGCGGCAGCATAGCCCGCGGGGCCGCCACCGATAATCGCAACATCGATCGGCTTATCGGTAGTCATGAAGCGTCCTTTCGTCGAAACGTTGTCGTTCTTTGCGCTCATACCCAAATTTACGTGAACGTGACACTCATGCACTACAATGATAAATCCGTATTACAAAGCTGAAGGGGAGTTATCGATGGACCAGGCGCAGACGAGTGACGACGCTCCCCTGCTCACGCACAGCACTCCCCAATCGGAGCAAACCACGCTCCTGGCTCAGCAAAAACCTCTCGTGACCATCGTGCACGCCTCGGTCGGCTCGGGCCACAAGGCCGCCGCAAATGCAATTGCGCAGGCGTTCGACCTCATTCGCGGCACCAGAGGCATCCCCGAGGATATTGAGATTGAAGTGCTCGATATCCTTGATTTTGGACGCATTAAATTCGACGGCAATAAGACCGCGGCATCTTTTACGGGAGCCACGCGACCCATTTACGACCTGACCTGGCGATATACGCTTACAGGACATCTGCTCTGGGGTGGTGGCACGGCATGGTCGCGAATTATGTTCCCTGCCTTCAACGAATATATTCGCAGCCGCAGGCCAATAGCCGTGGTCGCAACTCACATCACGGCAGCCAATGTTGCCGTAGGCGCCCGCGTAATTACGGGTATGGATTATCCGGTCATCTGCGTACCGACCGACTACGAAGTCGAGGGCTGGTGGCCCCACAAGGACACCGATCTATTCTGTGTTGCCAACGAATTTATGGCCGAAACGCTGCGTCCGCGCAAGGTGCCCGAGGCAAAGATTCGCATTACCGGCATTCCTATTCGCGCGGGATTCGACACGGATTACGATCGCGAGGAAGAGCTAGCCAAGTTCAACCTCCCCACCGACAAGACCGTCGTGTTGGTAATGGCCGGTGCCAGTTTGCCTCAACCGTACGTCCGCTTTCGAGCGGCGATGGACCAGACCCTCCCCTTCCTACGAAGCTTCGAAGACATGCACTTTGTCTTTTTGCCCGGCAAAGACATGGAGTATGCCACCCGGCTGAAGACGCTCTTCGATGCCATGAAGCTCGAGAACGTCACGGTGTTGGACTATGTCGACGACATGGCGGCCCTCATGCACGGCTGCGACCTGGCAATCCTCAAATCGGGCGGACTCACGGTCACCGAGTGCCTATGCGCACATCTGCCGATGATCCTGCTGGGCAAGTCCTATGGCCAGGAAAAGGCCAACACCACCATGCTTACCGGCTTGGGCGCTAGCATGCACGTCACCACGGCACGAGAGCTCATCGTAACCCTGCGCCACCTGCACGACCATCCCGAATCACTCAAAGCCCTACTCATCAACGGCGAAGTTCTACGCCGCCCCCACGCAGCCGAAGACATAGCCATCGCAACCATGGAGCTCGTAGGCAAACCCCAAAAGCGCAAACGAGCCTTCTGCCGCTTCTACTGGGGCGGAAAACCCGCGCATATCCGCTAGCGTCTTTATGTCCGCTTACCTGCGGGAGGCCCCTATATATCATCCCATGCTCAAACATTCTCGCTTCGCTGCGAAACTGCGTTTACGTACTAGCAGCTATACCAGATTCCCCTCCAGTAGAATCTGCAAAGGGGAACCAGAAAATATAAATACAGTAAGTCGATGCGACAAAGGAGGCGTCCCTTTATCGCATCGACTTACTAGAAAAGTAAATATTGTTTCAAGCGAGTAGCCGCCCGCCCGGGGCTTACCTATATCGTTCCACGCGCAGTTTCGCAGCGAGCGAAGCGACGCGAGAATGTTTGAGCATGGAATGATATAGGTAAGCCCCGGGCGGGAGGGATACGAGCGCCCTAGGCGATGCCGCTGGAGCCGAAGCCTCCTTTGCCTCGGTCGGTTTCGTCTAGTTCTTCTACTTCTATGAGATTGACCGTGGGGACTTCTTGGATGACGAGTTGGGCTATGCGGTCGCCTTTGTTGATTTGGATGTTGTTGGAGGGATCCAGGTTGATGAGGATAACCTTGAGTTCTCCTCGGTAGTGGGCGTCAATGAGGCCCGGCGTGTTGACTATAGACAAGCCCTGCTTGATGGCCAAGCCGCTGCGGGGCTGGACGAAGCCGGCGTAGCCATCGGGCAGGGCGATGGCCAGCCCCGTAGAGACCAGACGGCGTTCGAAGGGCTTCAGGAAGCAGTCTTCGTTGGAGCGCAAATCCAAGCCGGCATCAGTGGGATGGGCGTATTTGGGAAGCTCGACGGTGGGATCGAGACGCTTTATGTTAACGGTAATGTTGGACATGGAATCACCTTAGCTTGTCGAGCTCTTGCAGAAACTCATCGACGTCTTTGAAATCGCGGTAGACCGAGGCAAAGCGGATGTACGCCACCTTGTCAATCTTGGCCAAGCGCTTGAGCACCATGTCACCCAACTCATGGGACGTGACGGCCGTCAGTGTGCGAGAGCGCAGCTCGACCTCGATGTCATCGATAATCTCATTGAGCTTCTTAGTGTCGATATCGCGCTTGATGGTGGCGCGCATCAAGCCGACAAGAAGCTTATTGCGATCGAACCGCTGCTTAGTTCCATCTGACTTAATGACCTCGATAGGGTCCTCGCATCGCTCAAACGTTGTAAAGCGGTAGTTACACGAGCAACATTCGCGACGGCGCTTAATGGTGTTATTTGACTCCTGCATACGGGAATCAACGACGCGGGTATGTGCCTTGCCGCATTTGGGACAGCGCATGGTACCTCCTCTTAAACGATAACAAGGGTACCATGCGCAGCGCGATAATGATTACGAACGAGCAGGAACCTTAAGATGCGCACCGGCGGCGAGCGAACCATGCTCCAGATGATTGACGTTACGGATCATGTCGGAAGTCTCTTGCGTGGAAAGGCCTTCGATTGGATATTCCTCGGCAAGCGACCAAAGAGAATCGCCAGTCTGAACGCGAATGGTCTCGTAAGTAATGTTGGAAACGGACTCGGCATACGCGGCGTGACGAGCGCTAAAGACCGAAGTAGCGAGGACAAAGAAGAGCGCAAGCGCAACGGCGACGGCGACAATCGTCGGAACCTTCAGGGCAACGCGGGCCGACGCGACTACAGCCTGCTGATTGCGAGCAGGCTCTACGGTCAAAGGTTGAATGCCGGAGCGGCCACCCTGAACAACCGTAAAAGTGGGTTCTGCAGGCGTCTCGAGCTTAAGGGCGAGGTTTCCCTGGACCATATTCGTTGCGTTCATCATGTTCTCCTCTCGCGTGTTTTGCTGAGAACAGTTTTATCAAGCCGCGCGGACAAAAATGTCTAGCGCGAGAACGAATGTTCGGTTATTATTATCTTCGAACAGTTGTTCCTGTCAAGCAAAATTCGAACATTTGTTTGACATGGGTAGAGAGGATGCCCTGATGGCTCGCAAAATTACCAAGCGTCAGCAGCAAATTTACGACTTCATCAAGGAATATCAGCAGGAGAAGGGTTATCCGCCCAGCGTGCGCGAGATGGCTTCTGCCGTGGGCCTTTCCTCCCCAAGCACCGTGCACGCTCATCTCTCTGCCCTGGAGGCGCGCGGGCTACTCAAGCGCGATGCCACCAAACCGCGTGCCCTGGAACTCTTTAACGAAGACGGTTCCTCTGTCTCAATTTCTAAATCTGACGAGCCCACCGCAGCTCGCGGGACGGTCTCGCTACCGCTCGTTGGTCGCGTCGCGGCTGGGATCCCCATTCTGGCCGAGCAGAATATCGAAGACACGTTTACTATCCCGACCGAAATCGCCACCGATCAGGGTTCCTTTATCCTTGAGGTACATGGGAGCTCAATGATCAATGTCGGCATCTTCAATGGCGATTACATCATCGTCCGTGAACAAAAGAGTGCCATGAACGGCGAAATTGTCGTGGCCATGATTGATGGTTCAGCGACCGTCAAGACGTTCTACAAGGAGCAGGGACGCGTACGCCTGCAGCCCGAGAACGACACCATGGAACCTATCTATGCAACGAATCCCGTTATCCTGGGCAAAGTCGTCGGCTTGATGCGCCGGTTCTCGTAATGCAAAAACGCATAACCATCTTTGATACCGTCCGCGGGTTTACGATGATTTCTATGGCAGGTTTTCACGCTTGCTATGATCTCGCCTACCTGTACGGCTGGGATATGCCCTGGTTTACCCAGTCAGTCTTTCAAGACATCTGGCGCGCCAGCATCAGCTGGGTATTTTTGTTTATCGCGGGTTGGATGTGCACCCTTTCGCGCAACAATATCAATCGTGCCGCCAAATACGCCTTAGCAGCACTCGTTGTCTGGTTGGCAACAACACTTGTCTCAGTCGACGATTCGGTTAATTTTGGCATCATCTACTGCATGGCCGCATGCACCGGCATCGTGGCGTTGACCGATCCCGTCCTTAAGAAGATAACGGCAAGATGGGGCATGCCCCTATGCCTTGTGTTGTTCGCCATCACCTGGAGCATCCCCAAAACGATCTACCCTGTCCCCTACCTGGCGTGGCTGGGATTTCCGAGCCCTGGGTTTGTCTCAGGTGATTACTACCCCATCATCCCGTTTATCTTTATGTATCTTGCAGGATACTTCGCCGCACACATAGCGAAGAGTATCGATAAGACCGTCCCAAGCTGGGCCTACGTCAACCCCCTGCCGGCGCTCGCCAGGCTTGGACGTCACGCTCTCCCCTTTTATCTGCTGCATCAGCCCATCATTCTGGGCATTTTGGAGCTCGTCTACTCGGTGCGATAACGCTCGAGCCGCGGTGCAATACGAGCCGGCAACTTCGCCACAATGCGAACGCCGTCCTCGAGATATTCCTCATGCAGAAGGGTTCCCTGCTCATGCACCAGCGTGATGAGAGCGCCCTCGCGATACGGGATATCAGCGGAGAGCAACACATCGGTGGCAGCCGACTCGCGAGCAATCCGGTCGACGAGATCGTCGAGCCCCTCGCCCGTTTGGGCCGAGAACAGAACGGCCTCCGGATAGCGACGACGGAAACTCAATCGATCGACGCTATCGAGAAGATCGATTTTATTGAATACGGTCAGCGTCAAACGCTCTCCGGCGCCGATCTCATCAAGCACGCGGTCGACAGCCTCCAGCTGCCGCTCATAGTCCTCGTCAGACGCATCTACGACTTTGAGAATTAGATCGGCACCCAACACCTCGGACAGCGTCGATTTAAAGGCATCGACCAGGCCATGCGGCAGCTTTTGAATAAAGCCGACGGTATCGGTAATCGTCATGCCGCGACCGCCGGGCAGGCGATACGAACGCGTCGTCGGGTCGAGCGTAGCAAACAGCTTGTCCTGCGAAAGTACCGTAGAGCCGGTCAGACGATTGAGTAACGTCGATTTACCGGCATTGGTATAACCGGCTAACGCGACGCGAAACGCCGGTGACTCAATGCGACTCTTGGATTGAACATCGCGACGCTGTTCAACCTGCTTGAGCTCACGACGAAGCGCAGCGATCTTATTACGAATGAGGCGACGGTCGACCTCGAGCTGACTTTCGCCCTGACCAAAACGTGAGCCGATGCCGCCGCGCGTCTGCTCCTTGGCGAGATGGCTCCACATGCCACGCAGGCGAGGCAACAAATATTGAAGCTGTGCCAGCTGTACCTGCAGGCGTCCCTCACGCGTCTGAGCATGCAGGCCAAAGATATCCAGGATCAGTGCTGTGCGATCGATAATCTTTACCGGCTCGCCCACGGCTTTCTCCAAATAGGATTGCTGCGAGGGGGTCAGGTCGTCGTCAAAAATAACGACATCGGCATCCATGCGGTGCACCAGGCCGCACAGCTCTTCAACCTTACCGGAACCGATAAACGATTTAGGATACGGCTTTACCAAACGCTGCGACAAGCGTGCCACGCACCGGGCACCAGCTGTGTGGGCAAGACGCTCCAGCTCATCAAGCGAGCGATCGAGCGGCCATGCATTGTCGCGCCACTCAACACCAACTAAAATGGCACGCTCGGGCTCGGGTGCCGTGGGAACAAGGGGGAAACGGGCCATTAGGCAGCCTCAATACGATGCAGGATATCCTCAACGACCTCATCGATCGTACATTCATCCATATCAAACCACACGATACGGTCATCGCGCTTAAACCACGAAAGCTGACGCTTGGCATAACGACGCGAACGCATCTTAATGAGTTCGCGGGCCTCATCCATGCTCATCACGCCATTGAAAGCATCAATGATCTCTTTATAGCCAATTGCCTGCATCGACGTCAGGGCATCTCCCAGACCCTGGGCCATAAGACCGCGGACCTCATCGACAAGACCCTGCTCAAACATCAGATCGACGCGCAGATTAATGCGCTCGTAGAGCACCTCGCGATTACGCGTCAGACCAAACCATAGGGCATGATAATGCTCGCGCGGAACACTAAACTGACTTTTTTGCTGTGCATAGGAGATACCATCATCATGCATCTCGAGCGCACGAATCACACGGCGCACGTTATGGGGATGAATAACAGCAGCCGATTCTGGATCGCGCTCGGCAAGCAAGGCATGCAGTTCTTCCTCGCCAATACGCTCGGCAAGCTCCTGATAGCCCGCACGACGATCGTCCTCAAGTTCACCCGAGGGAAAGTCCATCTCATCGAGGGCGGCCTTGAGATACAGCCCCGTACCTCCGCAAAAAACCGGCAGGCAACCCGAACCAAGGAGACGTTCAACATGCGCGCGAGCGTCGGCCTGATAAAGCGCAGCAGAATATGCCACACCCGGCTCTACAATGTCGACGAGACGCAGCGGCGCCGTGCACTCATCGGGCGCCATCTTTGCGGTACCGATGTCCATGCCGCGATAGATTTGCATCGCATCGCACGACAGCACTTCGGACGAAAGACGAGCTGCCAAACGGTCGGCAACATCACTCTTACCAACCGCCGTCGGACCGACGATCGCAACGGCGGAAAGACCTGACCCGGGAGAAACCATTAGCGCGGCTCGCCCACAACGGAGCCGGACAAATACCAGGTCTTGGCAACGTCAACGTCAACATCAACGATCTTGCCAACAAGCTGATCGATGCTGTAACCCTCGGGGATAGGCGCATGCACGGTCTGATTCTTGGGACTCTTGCCCAGCAGGACCGCGTCGTTCTTTTTACTCGTTCCCTCAATGAGCGCCGGAACCACAGTATGAAGCTCACCCTGGTTATACTCGTGTGCCGTGGTCTCGATAACCTTAACCAGACGGTTGAAACGCTCGAGAATAACCTCATGCGGCGTAGGATCGTCAATCTCGGCGGCCGGGGTACCGGCGCGCTTGGAATAGATGAAGGTATAGGCCTGAGCATAGCGGACCTTCTCGGCAAGTGAGAGCGTCTGCTCAAAGTCTTCTTCAGTCTCGCCCGGGAAGCCAACGATAATGTCGGTCGAGAGCGCGATATCGGGCATGCGGTTGCGAATGCGATCGACAAGGCCCAGATAGTCCTCGCGTGTATAACGGCGATTCATCTCTTTGAGGATCCGCGTCGAACCGGACTGGACGGCCAAGTGCAGCTGCGGCATAACGGCAGGCGTCTCGACCATGGCGTCGATGGTCTCGGGCAGCAGGTCCTTGGGATGCGAAGACGTAAAGAAGATGCGCTCCACGCCCGTATCGCCCACGGCACGCAGCAGATCGGCAAAACGCGGCTTGCCAAACAGATCGCGACCATATGAGTTAACGTTTTGGCCCAACAGCGTAATCTCACGCACGCCCTGGCGCACCAGACCGGTCACCTCGTCGACAATCTCCTCGAAGGGGCGGCTCTTTTCGCGACCACGCACGTACGGCACGATGCAATAGGTGCAGAAATTATTGCAGCCTGTCATGATGGGCACCCAGGCGTGATACTGAGTCTCGCGATGCCACGGCATGCTCATGGCATCCGTATCCTCATGCTCATTGGTGCGGATATGACGCTTACCATCAAGGAACGCCTCGGCAATGAGCTCGGCCACATGCGCGATGGAATGTGTACCGAAGATGACGTTGACGTTATCGACGTTGGTGAGCAGGCCCTCGCCATCGCGCTGCGCGATGCAACCGCCAACGGCAACCACGCGCTTGCCCGAAGGCGAAGGCGGCAGGCTTTTACAGGAATTGCACTGACCGTACAGGCGAGTATCGGCGGCCTCGCGCACGCAGCACGTCATGAAGACAACGATATCGGCATGCGCAGGATCGAGCGCCATGAGGCAGCCATACGAATCAAGCAGACCGCTCACACGCTCGGAGTCGTGCTGATTCATCTGGCAGCCAAAGGTGCGGATAAAGTAGGTTTTACCGGCAAGAATATCGCGTACGGAACGCTGGTCCATGTGCATAAGTCCTAACGATGGGGAGCGAAACGAGGCAAGCAGAAGCTATGCCACAGGCTTAACATCATCCATGACGACGTTATCCATAGTAGCTCGATTGATCTGGTGAACATAGATAGAAAGGCGGATGGCCGTGCGCGACTCCCCGTTAATGAGGATGTCGGAGAACACGGGCGCGCAGGAAATATCAAAACCGGTTGGAATCAAAAAACCGCGCGCGATAGCAACGGCCTTAATGGCCTGGTTGACGGCACCGGCGCCGACACACTGGATGTTGACGGGTACACCATCCTTGACCATGCCGGCGATGGCGCCGGCAACGGACGCGGGCGATGATTTGCTTGATACCTTCAGGCAATCCATGAAGAAACTCCTGCATTTAAAAGTACGTTTTAACTGCAATAACTGTATCGTACCGAGTGGACTCGGTAAAGGCACTATTCCTCTTTGGCAAGATCAAAGGTCACGGTGATTCGATCACGCGAAACACGGATCTTTGGGTCACCGCAAAGGTTGAGATAGTACCGGGCGGCAAGGTCATTAAAGTCGCGCTCCACAGCACGCGAAAACTGTGCCATGTCATCCTTGGCAATACGTAGCCCGCGACGATCCTTCGCGAGATCGACAGGAGCCGGCGCATGCGAGGACGAATCACGCTCGCGCAGCAGACGCGCGGTCACACCGCGAACGGGCTTAATCTGCCCTGCCAAAATGCGATGGGCCGTGCGCTCGGACATCTCAAGACCCAAACCCGAACAAATACGGATAAAGTCCTCGGCATCAGAAGCAAGGCCTAAACGATCGACAACCGGAAGCTCGCTCTCGTCATCAATGAACAGGAGACGAGACGTATCGAGCCGACTTGACGCTTGAGCATAAAGGGTCGCGGCAATCTCAGACGGAGAACCGAGATAGACATCGCAACCACGCAACTCCTCGAGCGCAAACTCACAAGCAGCGCGAATAATATTATGTGGACCGCGAGCGCAGACATAACGTCCGTCCTCATCCTTGACGGCCTGGGGCCAGCTGGACTGATCGGCACGCTCACTGAGGCGGTCGGCCGCAACGCTCACCTTGAAGGCTGAACCAAGATCGACGCCGGACGTGACCACACGGGCCTCGTCGGTGTTCTGCTTAATCGAAAACAATGCCATGCCACGACCGTGAACGCCCCAACGGTCCATCTTCATGCTCTCGAGCTTGGAGGTAACGCGGGCATCAAAGATTCGCTCTTGCATATCCTGCGGAACGCCCGAACCGTTATCCAGAAAGACAAGCGTGCGGACGCCATCTTCCTTGGTCGTGGCGAGATAGACCTTGTCGGCGCCGGCATCGCGAGCATTACGGAGCATTTCGATGACGATGTCCTCGACATGCTGAATGTCGTGCTTAGCCTGGCGCCGCTCGGCCTCCGAAACGCGGAGGCGGACATACCCCTCGCCAAGGTTCTCCTCGACGCGAAGGTTGCCCTCCCCCGACATCGACGCGATAAATGAGATGAGCTCGTTCGCGTCGCTCATGTTATTTAGCGATATCGACAGCGCGGCTCTCGCGAATCACGACAACGCGCACCTGACCGGGATACTCCATCTCTTCCTCGATCTGATGGGCGATATCGTGAGCCAGAACCGTGGACTGGGCATCGGAAATCTTGTCCGGCTGGACCATGACGTGGACCTCGCGACCGGCCTGCATGGCATAGGTACGTTCGACGCCGTCATGGGAGTTGGCGATCTCCTCGAGCTTCTCAAGACGCTTGATGTAGTTCTCGGCAGACTCGCGACGGGCACCGGGGCGAGAGGCAGAGACAGCATCAGCGGCCTGCACCAGGACATCGAGTACCGTGTTGGGGTCGACATCGGCATGGTGAGCCTCAATAGCGTGGACGATAACGGGCTTCTCGCCATAACGGCGGGCAAGCTCGGCGCCGATGACGGCATGCGGGCCCTCGACGTCGTGGTCGATTGCCTTGCCCAGGTCATGAAGCAGGCCGGCGCGCTTGGCGGTCACAACGTCCAGGCCAAGCTCGGAAGCCATCACGCCGCACAGATCAGAGACCTCGAGGGAATGCTGAAGCACGTTCTGACCAAACGAGGTACGGTAGCGCAGGGCACCAAGGGTCTTGACGATCTCGGGGTGCAGATCGTGGATGCCGGTATCGAAGGCAGCCTGCTCGCCAGCCTCGCGCACGCGCTGCTGAACCAGGTCGGCGGCCTTGTGATACATCTCCTCGATACGGGCAGGGTGAATGCGGCCGTCGGCGATGAGGTTCTCGAGGGCGACACGGGCGGTCTCACGACGGACCGGGTCGAAGCTCGAAAGAACGACGGTCTCGGGCGTGTCATCGATCACGAGGTTGACGCCGGAAACCTGCTCGAAGGTCCGGATGTTGCGACCCTCGCGACCGATGATACGGCCCTTGAGGTCATCAGAGGGAATGTGCACGGAGGTAACGGTGACCTCGGCAGTGTGGTCGGCAGCGCAGCGCTGAATCGCCAGAGACAGAATCTCCTGGGCGGTCTTGTGGCACTCGGCGCGAACCTGCTGCTCGGACTCGCGAATGATCGTGGCGGCCTCGTGGGTGACCTCGCCGCGAACCTTATCGAGGAGCTCCTTGTGGGCGTCCTCGCGGGTAAGGTCGGCGATACGCTCGAGCTCGGAAGTCTGCTTTGCACAGAGCTCCTCGAGCTCACGGGAGCGCTTCTCGACCTGACCGGCCTGGCTGGACAGCTGATGCTCGCGCTTGTCGAGAGCGTCGTTGCGGCGATCAAGGGATTCCTCGCGCTGCATCACGCGGTTCTCGAGCGTACGAATCTCGTTCTTACGCTGCTTGTCCTCGGCCTCGGCGGCCTGCTTGTTCTTGATGATCTCCTCTTTAGCCTCGAGCAGAGCCTCTTTTTTGAGGGTCTCGGCCTGACGCTTAGCATCACCGATCAGGGACTCAGCCTGTGCGTGTGCCGACTGGATTTTTTCGTCGGCCTCGTGAAGACTACCCTGCTTGGCGGTGCGCATGTAGGCAATGGCGGCGATGGCACCCAAAACGATGCCAACGAGCGCTGCGATGATAGGCATGCTCACTCCTTTTTATGGATTCGTTACACAACAAAGCGAACCGTCCTTACGAACGGCTCGCGACATTTGAGTAATATGGGCGCAGCTTATGCGGGTCGGATACAGATAAACATATAAACAAACTCATCACAGATGAGCACATATCACAAAGCAAATGACGCTGTTTATCGTACGTTGAACCGCAACAACTGTCAAATAAATGCCCCCAACACGGCGGCTAAAACACGGTGAGCGGCAGGGCCACAAAACGCATACGCCTAAACCGCACATTCCTCGCGTTCGGCATCGAGACGTGCCTTAACGGCATCGGCGGCGATATGATACGAGAAGCCCTTGCCCATCAAAAACCGAACCAGTTTTTCGAATCCGCGCGTCTCTGGAACACGCCGCTTGGCGAGCAGGGCTGACGCACGCGCCAAATCGTCTTCGACGGCAAAATAATCCTCGGGATAACCGGGAATGTCATCGAGCACGACATGACGGCGCTTGAGCTCGGTCTCGATTTTACGCTGTCCCCAACCGCGCCGCTTGCGTTCCTCGATAAAGTACGAGCAAAAGCGGTTCTCGTCTAAAAAACGATACTCGGTGGCGCGCTCGACGGCGAAATCGATCGCGGACTGGTGAAAGCCGTAGCGAGCCAGCTTGTCACGGACCTCACCCGTCGCATGGTCGCGGCGCGATAACATCTCGGTCACCATGGTAAGCGCACATTTACGCTCGATGAGCTGCACCGCATCACGATAGTTATCCCAATCACAGGGAAGATCGGGGCGGTTTTTGACATACAGCCGCGCGACCCGCACGGGGATCCAAATGGACCGCTCAAAACCGCCCTCAAGCTCACAATCGATATGTGCGCAAGGCTTTTTGGACGCATACCCGCTCGAGAACGAGGAGGCCGCCTTCTTATCGGGAAAAACGACCGTGGCCTCGGTCACCGTATACGACATGAGCGTAACCGCTACTCGTCGTCATCATCGAGCATGGCGGAACCATCGATGGCGTAAAGCTCGTCAAACTCCTCAGGCGCAGGCTGATCGGTCAGCTCGACCTCGGACGGAGCATCGTCATCAAACTCAAGCCCGCAGGCAAGGCGGACCTTATGCTCAATCTCGTCGGCGCAATCGGGGTGTTCGCGCAGGAACGCCTTGGCGGCCTCGCGACCGTTGCCGAGCTTGTCCTCGCCATAGGCAAACCAGGAGCCCATCTTCTTGCAGATGCCGCACTCGACAGCCATGTCCAGAATCGAGCCCTCCTTAGAGATGCCCGTACCGTACATGATGTCGAACTCAGCAGAACGGAACGGAGCTGCCACCTTGTTCTTAACGACCTTGGCGCGCACGCGGTTACCGATAACCTCATCCTTAAGCTTAATGCTGTCGATGCGGCGAATGTCGATACGCACCGAAGAGAAGAACTTAAGGGCGCGGCCGCCCGTCGTGGTCTCGGGGTTGCCGAACATGACGCCGATCTTCTCACGCAGTTGGTTAATGAAGATGCACGTCGTGTTGGACTTGGACAGCGAGCCGGCAAGCTTGCGGAGCGCCTGGCTCATCAGGCGAGCTTGCAAGCCGACCGTGGTATCGCCGATCTCTCCCTCGATCTCGGCACGCGGGGTAAGCGCGGCGACGGAGTCGACGACGATGGCATCGATGGCGCCGGAACGCACGAGCATGTCAACAATCTCGAGCGCCTGCTCACCCGTATCGGGCTGGGAAATCAGTACCTCGTCGATATCCACGCCAATGCGCGCGGCATACGTGGGATCGAGCGCGTGCTCGGCATCGATAAATGCCACCACGCCACCCATTGCCTGGGCCTCGGCCAGGATCTCGAGCGAAAGCGTCGTCTTACCGGAGGACTCAGGACCGTAAATCTCGACGATACGGCCGCGCGGCACACCGCCGATACCCAAAGCGGCATCGAGTGCCAGAGCGCCCGTGGGGATGGCCTCGACCTCAAGCTCGGGGCCGCCGTCACCATACCTCATGATGGAGCCTTGACCGAACTTCTTCTCGATCTCGGCCTTGGTGGTGGCGATCATCTCATCGCGCTCTTTACCCGTCGTGCGAGCATGAACGGTACGTACGGGACCTGAATTCTTGGCCATGAATAGCCCTCCTCTTAACAACCTGCATCGATAGTAAACGAACGGCTGTTCGTGGTCAACCGTTCAGGCCAATCATATGCAGGCAGTCTTTCCAAAACCCAACCAAACGCCGACCAAACACTGACCAAATGCTTGACCACAAAGGGGCAAATAAGAACAAGAAAGGCAAAAATACACCTATGACCAGCGCAAACGCTAAATTCGTCAGGGGTCCCTATCTCCACAATTAAGGGGCCCGAAGGCCCCTTAAAACACGTCTATTCCATAGAGTTAAGCACAAGGACAATGCGTCCCAATGCCTCCGCGACCGCATGGGCACGAACACACGAACGGTCGCCCTCATAGTGGCAGCGCACAGAGTCCACGACCGGCACTTCCCCATCAGCCGCGCGATACGCCCAGCCAATATAGAAAGTGCCAGCCGGATCGTCCTCAGTGCCGCCGCCGGGGCCGGCATAACCCGTTGCGCTCACTGCAATATCGCTCTGGTACAGCTCCAGCGAACCCGCCGCCATCTCGCGCGCGGTCTGATGCGACACCGCGGTATAGCGATCGAGCGTCTCCTGATCAACGCCCAAAACGCGATGCTTGATCTCATCGCAGTAGGTCACCGCACCGCCACGCAGCACCGCCGAGGCGCCCGGGATATCGGCAATCGTCGAGGCGATCATACCTGCCGTCAGCGACTCAGCCGTCGAAACCGTCACGCCCCGAGCGCTCGCGCGCTCGACAATATGACGCGCCAGCTCCTCGTTATGTGCGGAAATCTGCTCAAAAGAGTCCGTCATACCCACCAGGACCTAGACCGAAAAGACGATCTTGCGGCAGTTCCAGAAGTACTGGGCGCCCGAGATAACGGTCAGAACAACGGCAACGGCGTACAGGAAGCGCGACACCGAGTAGATGCCGAGCGTCAGCGCCAGCGGGCCAAGGTGCAAGCCGGCCATCGCAAAGACGCACAGGTAACCGCAGATGGAGACCATCGTAGTCGCCGTCTTGTACTTGCCAAGCTTATCGGCGGCAACGACCACGCCGGCGGCACTCGCGACCATGCGAAGGGCGCTCACCAGAAGCTCACGGAACAGGATAATGAACACGGACCACACAGTCACAGCGCCAAAATCCAAGAACAGCAGCAGAGCCGAGAACACCAGCAGCTTATCGGCGATGGGGTCCAAGAACTTACCGAAATCGGTAATCTCGTTGCGCGAGCGCGCCAGATAACCGTCGACCTTATCGGTGCACGACAGGATAACATACAGAATGAAGGCAGCGGCGGCGAGCGGGCCGTCGAAGGTGCTCCAATCTGTACCGGCAACACTCGTGTGAGAAAGCGCCGACACGATCATGAACACCGGGATAAAGACGATGCGAACGCACGTCACGATGTTGGCGGGCGTCCAAACACTCGTCAGTTCCTTATTGCTCTCGTTTGCCACGATGCTCTCCTACTCCACAACATGGCCGATAAGCTCATAGCAGAAGCTATCGGTAAACTCGACCGTCAGAATATCGCCCACGGACGCCTCGCTGGCGTCCAAGTGCACCGCGCCATCGGAATCGGGCGCCTGGAACCAAGCATGGCCGATCAGCTCGGCGCCGTCCTCGGTCTCCTCGATGCCGTCGACGATCACCTGGGCGCGCTCGCCCACATGTGCGGCGGTGGCGGCAAAACCGAGCGACTCGGCCAGGTCCATGGCCTCCTGGGCGCGCTCGAGCTTGACCTCCTCATCGACCTGACCCTCCATCTTGGCGGCCAGGCTGCCCTCCTCCTGCGAGTAGGCAAAGACGCTCGTGTAGTCAAAGCCGACGGTGTCCATAAAGTCGATAAGGTCGCGGAACTCGTCGTCGGTCTCGGTCGGGAAGCCGACCATGGCCGTGGAACGGATCACGATGCCGGGGATACGCTCACGCAGATCGCGGAACAGGTCCTCGAGCTCCTGGCGCGAACCAGAACGGCGCATAGCCTTGAGGATGCGCGCGTCGCAGTGCTGCACGGGGATATCGATATAAGGCAGCACCTCGGGCGTATCGCGAATCGTATCGATAAGCTCGTCGGTCATGCCCTCGGGCTGCAGATAGAGCACGCGGACCCAGACGTTGTGCGGGCGCACGGCCTCGGCGACGGCATGCAGCAGCTGCGCCAGATTGCGCGGCGAGCCATCGGTGACGTCTTCGTCGGCAAAGTCGGTGCCCCAAATACCCGTGTCCTGGCCAATCAGCACGATCTCGCGCACACCGCCGGCAACCAGGTCGCGTACCTCGGAGATAATGCTCTCGGCATTGCGCGAATGATAGCGACCGCGAATATAGGGGATCATGCAGAAGCTGCAGAAGCGGTTGCAGCCATCGGAAATCTTGACGTAAGCAACAGCGCCCTCGACAGTGCGCTTTACTTGCGGAATATAGGCAGCGATCTCACGCTCGACACCCAGCACGCCATCGATGACCGCCACGATGCCGTCCTCCTCGTCGGCCTTCACAAAGGCAGCGACCTCGGGCAGCTCGTCAGACAGGTCGTCGCCATAGCGCGACGGCACACAGCCGCACATGACGATGGGACAAGAACGAACGCCGTCCTGAACCTCGTTGGCGAGCTCGAGCGTGGTCTCGATGCTCTCGGACGTTGCGGAGGCGAGGAACGAGCATGTATTGACGATGGCGATATCGGCATCCTGTGGGTCGAATGCCTCCTCGTAGCCCGCGGCGGTCAAAAGAGAACGCATGCGGTCGGTGTCAACCTCGTTCTTAGCGCACCCGAGGGTGATGTAGAGCACGGAGCCCAACGGTGTATCCATGTTGGAGAGCAGTCCTTTCGAATGATATTAGCGGTAGTTGGTGAACTGCAGCGGCTGGCCGTAGTCCTGGTCGCGCAGGAACTGGATCACGGTCTGCAACGCGTCCTTCGAAGCAGAGGAAACACGCAGCTTGTCGGCCTCGATAGTCACCTTGACCTTGAGCTTTTGGTCCTTGATGTCCTTGTTGATCTTCTTGGCGGTCGTCTGGTCGATACCCTCGACGATATGGCCGAGCACGCGCACGGTGCCGCCCGATGCCGCCTGCGGAGCATCCCACGAGACAGCCTTGAGGTCGATGCCGCGCTTGATGAGCTTGGAGCTCAGCACGTCGATAATCTGCTTGGAGACAAAGTCGGCCGGGGCGTTGATCGTAAAGAGCTTGTCGCCCTTCGAAAGCTCGATCGTGGCGCCGGAATCCTTCAGGTCATAGCGCTGGGAAATCTCACGCGTGGTTTGCTGGAAGGCGTTGTCGACCTCTTGCATGTTGACCTCGGACACGACGTCGAAGCTGGAATCTTTAGCCATGATGTTTCCTTTCGCGTACGAGCGGCTTAGTAGCTATCGTACGAATAGTCGGTAGAATCGGTGGGCGTCTGGCCGTCAGTTGCGGTATCGGCGCCATCCGTGGACTGGGCATCGGTGCCGTCGGTGGTGTCGGCACCATCGGTGGTGTCGGTACCATCAGAACTTTCACCATTCTCGGAACCAGTCGTCTCCTTCTTGGGAACGGTGATCGTCACACGCGCCACGCCCGAGGTCTTGGTATCGTAACGGACCTTTTCGCCGTTCTTGGTAACGGTGACATCGGAAGGCTTGGACGTGGTGATCTCGATCGAGGACTCAGGCGTGTACTCCTGCTCAAAGGGGCCAGTCGCCTGGGCGCCATAGACCGACTTGCCATCGACCTTGACCTCAATCCAGGCGGTCTTTCCCTTGGCAACGGAGACCTTGACCTTCGTTACCTCGTTTTCTTCCTTTTTAGCCGTCGTCTTGGTGGCGTCCGAATCGGTCGACTCATCCGTCGCCTCATCGGTGTCTTCGTCCTCGTCGACCGTTTCGGTCTTCTTAGAAGACTTCTTGGGCGTCGTCTTGGTAGCAGTGGGCGTCTCGGGCGTGGTCTCGGGCGTCGAAGATGCGCAGCCGCGCAGAAGTACCACGATGAGCACGATCAGCAGCAACGCCACGGCACCGATGCCGGCGTAGACGATACGCGGATCGAGACCGTTGTTTTGAGGAGTACGGGAACCGCCGCGTCCACGACTGGAACTGCTGCGGCCGCCTCTCTGAGGCATACGACCACGATTGCTGTCGGAACGGCCGCGATAGCCACCCTGGCCCTGAAGGCTGCGCTGACCCGAGCGGGGCGCAAGTTCACCGCGGCCTTGATAGCCACGCTGGCCCGCACGCGGAGCCGAAGAGCGCTGGCCATACGGCTGTGATTGAGAGCGAAGACGCGGCGTCACCTGCGTGGCATCGGCGTCCGCATAGCCACTGCGAGGACGTCCGGTGGAGATACCACGGTGACCGCGATCGGAATAGCCGCCGTCGCCGTAGCCGGCACGAGGGTCACGCGCCACGCCGCGGGCAGCGGGAAGTGCACGGTCCTCGGGCATCGGCGTACTGCGGAACCGGTCACGCTGTGAGCGAATCTCCTCGCCCGAACCCGTCTCGGTAATATAGCCAGCCTGCTGCGGACGCTGACCATAACGCGTTGAGCGACCACCCTGAACCATCAAGAAGCGCCCATTATCCACCGAGGAACGTGAATTGACATAGCCGGCGGCGTCCTGAAAACGACCGCCCTGCTGCGACGTCTCGCGCTCGTATGCCATCAGCTCGTCAAAGTAGGCATTGACGACCTCGCGCGGATTGAGGCCCAAAAAGCGAGCATAGCTCGAAATCATGCCCTGCGCATAGCCGCGCGGCGGCATCGAAGCAAAGTTACCGGTCTCGAAAAACTCGATGATCTGCGGCCTGATTTTGATGGTGTTGGCGACCTGCTGAATGGAAAGGCCCATTCGGCGACGCTGCTCGAGCAGCATGTCACCAAAGCGTGCAGCCATCAGAATCCTCCAAACTCACGATCTTCACGTGCCATCTCGGCGTCGACAGATTCCAGCGCGGCAAGCCCCTCCTCGTCCAACAGGACCTCGCGCGGCTTGGAACCGTCGGGCGGGCCGACGACACCCTTTTCTTCCAGCATGTCCATAATACGCCCGGCACGCGCATAGCCAACCTTCAGACGACGTTGCAGGCCAGATGTGGAGCCAAGCTGCGATTCCACCACAATATGGGCGGCTTCCCAAATGAGCGGATCATCGTCTTGCGGCTCGGCTACTCCGGTGCGGACAATGCCGCCGCCACCCGCCATGGACATGGAAGCGGGCGCCACGGCAGACAGGATCTCCTCGTGGTAGTCGGGCTCACTCTGCGACTTGACGAACTCGACAATCTCGTTGATCTCATCATCCGAGACAAAGCAGCCCTGGATACGGCGGGGCTTGCCCCAGTCGACCTTGGAGAACAACATGTCGCCCAAACCGGTGAGCTTCTCGGCGCCCATCTGGTCGATGATGACGCGCGAGTCGATGCCCGTGGCGACGTTAAAGGCGATACGGTTGGTGATGTTGGCCTTAATGAGGCCCGTCACCACGTTGGAGCTGGGGCGCTGCGTGGCAACGATAAGGTGAATACCGGCGGCACGGCCCAGCTGTGCAATACGCACGATCGAGGCCTCGACATCCTTACCAGCGACCATCATCAGGTCAGAGAGCTCGTCAATGATAATGACAAGGTAGGGCATCTTTTGCGGCGGATTGTCGTAATGCTCAAACTCGCCAGCAGCCTGCTTTTCGTTGTAGGTCGAGATCTTACGCACGTTGAGACGCTCGAAGACCTTCAGGCGACGCTCCATCTCGGACACAGCCCATTGCAGAGCGCTCGCGGCCTGCTTGGGCTCGGTCACCACGGGCACATAGAGATGCGGCAGACCGTTATAGCCCGCAAGCTCGACGCGCTTGGGGTCGACCATGATCAGGCGAACGTCCTCGGGAAGGGCGCGCATGAGCAAGGTCGTGATGATGGAGTTGATCATCACCGACTTACCAGAACCGGTCGTACCGGCAATCAACAGGTGAGGCATCTTGGCGAGGTCGGCGACAACCGGCGTGCCCTCGGCGTCGCGGCCGATGGCGAGCTCGAGCGGACCGCCCTTCACATAGGGCAGCACGTCGCCCAGATTGACGTTCTGGCGCTTGCGGTTGGGAATCTCGATACCAACGAGAGAGGTGCCGGGGATCGGGGCAAAGATACGAACCGACTGGGCGGCGAGCGAAAGCGCAATATCGTCCTCGAGGCTCGAAATCTTGCTCACGCGCTCGCCCTCGCCAGGTTGCAGCTTAAAGGTCGTCACCGTGGGGCCGGCGATCCAGCCGACCACGCGGGCACTGCGGCCAAACTCAAGCAAGGTGGATTGCAGTGACTCAGCGGTCTGCTCCAGCTCCTTATCCGAAGACGCGGCAGAAGCCGACTGCGGGTTGGCATGTAGGATTTCGAGCGGCGGAAGCTTGAGGCCGTCCTCTTCTTCGCCCTCGTTATCTGCGGCGCCGCCGTCCGCTCCCCCATCACGAGCCGCAGCCGATTCGACAGCACTCGTGGCAGGCGCATCGGCAACCTTGGGATGCTTTAAGAAGTCGGGAATCTGAGGTGCGGCCGAAACAGGGTTCACGGCAAACGGCGGCTCGGACTCGTCAACCTTGTCCGGATCGTCCTCCATCGAAAGCTGTCCAGTGACCTGACCGCGCTTGGCGTGGCGACGCGGCAGCAAGGTTGTCTTGGCGGTCTCGAGCGGAGCCTCGTCGTCCTCGTCGTCACCCTCGGTGAGCTCAATCTCGCTATCGGACCAAGACGGGTCGGGCTCGCTTGTGTTGAGCTTGGGCGCAGCCTTGCCCTTCTTGGCATGGCGGCGCGGCAGCAGCGTGGTCTTGGCGCGCTCGGCTTCAACCGACTCGGATACGACGACAAATGGGTCATCGTCCTCGTCGTCATCCAAAACCGGGTCGACATCGCCACCCATGACCGTGGTCACCGCGGCGTCAGTCCCCTTCTGGCGCAGAATGCTCAGGTGCGGACGAGCGACGCCGGGAACAGACAGGGCCTCTTCATCGCCCCACGGGCTGGCGTTGACATCGGCACGACGGCGTTCGGCAAAATCTGCCGCACGATCGCGGGCAGAGCGCAGCACACCGCCCACCGAAAAGCCAATGATGACAAAACCAACGACGGCCAGACCCAACAGGACCACCATCGCGACAGGCTTACCCAGGGCATTCTGCAGCGCACTCGCAATAAACGCACCAATGTAGCCACCCGACACGGAAAGGTTCTGCGGCGTAAACATAAGGTCGCACGAATCGCTCGTGCCCGGCACCATCAGCGAAAGAATGGAGACGACGGCGATAAAGACCACGGCGCCGCCCGAGACAGAGCGCACGTTGAGCGGCGAGTCCTCACCCAAAAAGAGCGTGGCGGCAAACAGCAAGATGACGATCGGCAGCACGTAGGCGCCCAGGCCAAAGCCCAGGTGATAGAACCCGGCAACAGCAGCCGTCACGGGCGCTGTTGCCGGTGAGATCACGGCAATGAAGGACGCGATCGCCAAAACGGCGATGACCACGCCGGCGATATCGCGATTGGCCGAAGGCTCGACCAAGGGCTCAAACTCATCGAAGTCCGCCTCGTGGCCCTTATTGGCACGCAGATGGGAACCGGCACCCTTAGCAGATGCCGGTTGGTTATTGGCCTTATTGCCTTTGGCGTTTTGTGCAGATCCGCGCGCCAAACTAAACCTCCATGACGACCGGGATGATCATCGGACGGGTGCGCGTACGGCTCCAGATAAAGTTAGAGAGCGAATCGCGCACGGCCTTGCGAATGGCATCGGAACCGCTGCTGGTAAAGCTGAACTTACCCTTCTCGATCGTCTTCATAATGGACGCGGAGGCATCCTCGGAGAACTGGTCGTCGATGGCAAACGAAACGCCGCGGCCCGAGAACTCGATGGCCTCGATCTTCTTGTGTTTGAGAGAGACGATGGCAACGGCCGTGACCATACCGTCGTTGGCGAGCTTCTGGCGATCGCGCAGGACGATGGGGTCGGTATCGCCGATACGCAGGCCGTCGACGTAAACGACGCCGGACTCGACGGGCGTACCGCGCTTGACGATACCACCGCGCATCTCGAGCGTGTCGCCGTTATCGAGGATAAAGATATGATCGTCCTTGATGCCCATCTTGCGGGCCAGCTGGGCATGGGCGCGCAGATGCACGGCCTCACCGTGAACCGGCATAAAGTACGTGGGCTTGGCCATGGCCATCAGGAGCTTGAGCTCCTCCTGGCTACCGTGACCCGAGACGTGGACGAGAGCGCGGTTCTTATCCCACACGTCGCAGCCGAGCTTGGCCAGGCTGTTGACGACCTGCTGGACGGCCTTCTCGTTGCCAGGAACGGGAGTTGCCGAGAGGATAACGGTATCGCCCTCGTGGATGGAGAGCGTCTTGTGCTCGCCATTGGCCATGCGGGACAGGGCCGACAGCGGCTCGCCCTGCGAACCAGTGCACATGACGACGATCTTGTCGTCAGGCAGGTTATCAATATCGAAGGCATCGATGATATCGGCATCATCGATGTTGAGATAACCGAGCTCGCGCGCCACGCGGGTGTTCGTGAGCATGGAGCGACCGGTCACAACGACCTTACGGCCGCACTTGCGGGCGGCATCGCAGATCTGCTGCAAACGATGGATGTGGCTCGAGAACGATGCGACGAACACGCGACCCGGGGCGTTCTTGATGGCGTGCAGCAGGTTGGGACCAACCTCGGCCTCGGACTTGGTAAAGCCGGGAACCGTGGCATTGGTGGAGTCGGAAAGCAGCAGGTCGATGCCCTGCTTGGCAAAGCGGCTGATAGCGGCATAGTCGGGCGTGACGCCATCGATGGGCGTCTGGTCGAGCTTAAAGTCGCCGGTGTGCATAACGGTGCCCTGATTGGTGCGGATGAACACGCCCAGAGCGCCGGGGATGGAGTGCGTCATCGAGAAGAAGTCGAGCGAGATGCCGCCGAGGTTGACATGGCTGCCGCCCTTGACCTCGCGGAACTTGGGTGCGCGGATGCGGAACTCGGAGAGCTTACCCTCGATAAAGCCAAGCGTCAGCTTGCTCGAGAAGATGGGCACCTTATTGTTGAGGTCCTGCAGCAGATACGGAAGCGAACCGGTGTGGTCCTCGTGGCCGTGAGTGACGACGATGCCGCGGAGCTTTTCCTCGTTCTCCAGAACGTAGGTGTAATCCGGAAGCACCAGGTCGATACCAGGCTGGGAGTCATCCGGGAACATGAGGCCGGCGTCGACGAGCACCATGTCGTCGCCGCACTCGAAGACCGTCATATTCTTGCCGATGCCGTCAAGGCCGCCAAGCGGGATGATCTTCAAGGGAGATGATTTTTTAGCTGCCATAGGTTAGTGTGGTTTCCTTTCTTCGAAACGGGTCCGGAACAACCGACGGGGCGCTTCTGGCAAACCGACCGCCGGGAACGTACAAACATGCATCGCAGAGTCGATGCAATAACCACAGTATGATACCCATTTGCCCACCAACAGACCACCCATGCATCAAAGCCCCATCCAAACCGGTCTATCCCGCCGGTTTCCCGTGGGGCGGGCACTGATGAAGTTTCCTGCTCTACAGTCCTGCTCACGACGGAGGCCACATTAAGTGGCCTCCTGTTCGTGCGGAACTCGCGATAAAC
>NZ_QRHM01000003.1:32026-147741 GCF_003470325.1 Collinsella sp. AM24-1
CCAAAAAGGGACAGGTTTATTTTGGTCGGTTTTATCTGGGAAGATGCTGCTGCGGCTATCTACAGATCTGAAATCTGACTACTGAATAGACTGTCTAACTAAATAGCGAGCGGCACTAACCAGTCCTTTTGCTTGCGCCCGGGAGGGCCGCATATGAAGTTTATCGCGAGTTCCGCACGCAAAGGAAAGCACTTAATGTGCTTTCCATCTTGCGCAGGACTGTAGAGCAGGAAACTTCATATGCGGCCCTCCCGGGCGCAAGCAAAAGGGCGACCCCTGTCCGGAGTCGCCCTTGCGGTGCTGGTTATGTACGGCTGTTACTCGGCGTCGTGGTGGCGGCGGGGCTTGCGGCCTCCGTTGTCACCGGGACGGCGCGGACGGTCGCTGCGCTCGGAGCGCTCGCGACGCGGACGCTCACGACGCTGGAAGTGCTCGCCGTCGCCCTCGGAGGCACCCTCGGCGCGAGCCGGGGCCTCAGGCTTGTCAAGACGATCGAGCGAGATCTTGCCACGGTCGTCGACCTCGATGACGACGACCTTGACCTCGTCGCCCACGTTGAGGACGTCCTCGACCTTCTCCACGCGGCCCTTGGCGACGCGGGAGATGTGGAGCAGGCCGTCCTTACCGGGCAGAAGGTTCACGAAGGCACCGAAGGGCTGGATGGAGACAACGCGACCGGTGTACTCCTCGCCCGGCTCGGGAACCTTGATGATGAGCTTGATGCGCTCGACAGCCTGGTCGACGGACTCGCCGGTGCCGCCGACAAAGACGGTGCCGTCCTCCTGGATGTCGACCGAGGCACCGGTCTCGTCCTGGATGCCGCGGATGACCTTACCACCAGAACCGATAACGTCGCGGATCTTGTCGGTCGGAACCTGGATGGAGACGATGCGCGGAGCGGTGCTGCGCGTGGTGTGGCGCGGCTCGGGGATCACATCGAGCATCTTCTGCAGGATGAAGGCGCGACCCTCCTTGGCCTGCTGCAGGGCGCGGGCCAAGATGTCGAAGGTAAGACCGGTGGCCTTGTTGTCCATCTGCAGGGCGGTGATGCCCTCGGTGGTGCCGGTGACCTTAAAGTCCATGTCGCCCAGGAAGTCCTCGAGACCCTGGATATCGGACAGGACCACGGTCTTGCCCTCCTCCTGGATCAGGCCCATGGCGATACCGGAGACCGGGCGCTTAATAGGCACGCCGCCGTCCATAAGGGCGAGCGTGGAGCCGCAGGTCGAAGCCATCGAAGAGGAGCCGTTGGACTCCATGACCTCGGAGACCACGCGAATAGCGTAGGGGAACTCGTTCTCGTCGGGGAGCACCGGGAGCAGGGCGCGCTCGGCCAGGTTGCCGTGGCCGATCTCGCGGCGCTTGGGGCTGCCCATGCGGCCAGTCTCGCCGGTGCAGAACGGCGGGAAGTTGTAGTGGTGCATATAGCGCTTGCCCTCGGTGGGCTCGATGGTATCCAGACGCTGACCCTCGTTGAGCATACCGAGCGACAGGACGGAAAGCACCTGGGTCTGGCCACGCTGGAACAGACCGGAGCCGTGAACGAGCGGCAGGTAGTTATCCTTCACCATGATGGGGCGAATCTCATCGGCGGCACGGCCGTCGACGCGCTCGCCGGTCTCGACGACCATGGTGCGCATAGCCTTCTTCTCGAGCTTCTTGAGCGCCACGGGGATCTCGCGCTCCCAAGCGGCCTGCTCCTCCTCGGTGAACTCGGCACGGATGGACTCCTTCAGAGCCTCGACCTTACCGATACGGGAGAGCTTGTCGGCATCGCGAAGGGCGGCGGCCATCTCGTCGTAGTGGGCGAAGATGCGCTCCTGGACCCCCTCGACGGGCTGGTCGAGCGGGTACTCCTTCTTGACGATGGCGCCATTGACCTGCTCCCACTCGGCAACGAACTCGTCTTGGGCCTGGCAGAAGGCAGCGAGGGCCTCCTGGCCAAACTTCATAGCGGCGAGCATGTCGTCCTCGGAGATCTCCTCGGCGCCGGCCTCGACCATCGAGATGAAGTCGGCGGATCCGCCCAGCTCCAGGTCCAGATCGGAGTTCTCGCGCTCCTCATAGGTGGGGTTGACGATAAACTCGCCGGTCTCCACGTTGCGGCCGATGCGCACGCAGGCAAGCGGGCCCTCGAAGGGCACGCCGCCGAGCGTCATGGCCAGGGATGCACCCATGACGTTGATGACATCGAAGGGGTTGACCTGGTCGGCGACGAGCGAGGTGGCGACGATGTGTACCTCGTTACGGAAGCCGTCCGGGAAGCTCGGGCGAATCGGACGGTCGATCATGCGGGCCGTGAGCGTGGCCTTCTCGCTGGGACGGCCCTCACGCTTGAGGTAGCCACCCGGGATGCGGCCTGCGGCGTACATCTTCTCGTTGAAGTCGACGGTCAGCGGGAAGAAGTCGTAGTTCTTGCGCTCCTTGGAGACGACCACGGTGTCGAGCATCGTGGTGTCGCCCTGCTTGACAAGACAGGCGCCGGTAGCCTGCTTGGCAAGCTCGCCCGACTCGAAGGTGTAGGTCTTGCCGTACAGCTCAAAGGTCTTGGATACGAGTGTCATTGTTCTCCTTTACCCCACAGGCCCCTTGCCTGCGGGCTTCTCATGTAACGCGGGCCCCCTGCCCCCGCCACGCTTCAGAGCGTGATTGTTCGCGCCCTTACACAAAAAGAGCGCCCCGCTGCGCAGGACGCTCTTAGCATGTACAAATCCTACTGGATGTTGTCGCGGATGCCCAGAGCCTTGATGAGCTCACGGTACTCGACGATGTCGTTCTTCTTGATGTAGGAGAGAAGACGACGACGACGGCCGACGAGCATGAGCAGGCCACGACGGGTGTGGAAGTCCTTCTGGTGGGACTTCATGTGCTCGGTCAGCTCCTTGATGCGCTCGGACAGGATGGCGACCTGAACCTTGGGGTTGCCGGTGTCGACCGGGGTGTTACCGAACTGGGCAGTCAGCTCCGCCTTGCGCTCTTTGGAAACAGTCATTGTTTCACCTTTCGTTTTGCGTCGCCATCGGGCGACTCCATTCGCCTCGGACTGGGAAGCCGCCGGTGGAGCGAACATCCAAGGTCGAGGTACCAACAGGTCGGTATGTTACCACAAGCGGCGCGCGCCTGCGCATCATCACCGACCCAACATGAATTCCATCGCACGGAGCCGCTGATCGGTGTGCGTGGCGGCCCAAACATGCGAAAGCCCCAGCAAAAACGTAGCCGTATGCGGATCGATCAGCTCGTCCATAAGGGCATCGAATGTCATGGACATCAGAGCGCGCAGCCATGCGACCTCGCCGACCGATACCAACTCGGCGCCAGGCACGCTCGAGGCGCACGACCCGCACAGAAGCCCGCCGGCCTGGGCCGAGAAATGCGAGAGCATGGGATCGCCGCACGAGACGCATGCCGAGAAATCGGGGCGGTAACCAACGTGCGACAGCAGTTTAAAGACAAAGGCTGCCACGAGCAGGTCCATATGTGCCGAGTCGAGCCCGCAGCCGACAAGCGTGAGCGCCCGCTGCGTGATGGCAAAGGTAAATGGATCCTCGGCATCCTCGAAAGAGCACACGCGCGCAACCTCGGCAATCGCGCTGGCGGCACAGATCGTCTCGTAGTCAGGAGCGGCACCGAGTGGCGCCTCCATAAGCTCCGCCTGAGAAACCACGTCAAGCGAGCGACCACGCGCGAGCAGCATATCGACGGTACAGAAAAGCTCACAGCGGGCCGCAAGGCGACCGCCGGGCTTACGCGCGCCCTTAGCCACGGCACGCACCTGCCGTCCCCGTTCGTCGAGCATGGTCAAGATCAGGTCGGTTTCCTTGAGCTTCGTCTTGTCGAGGACGAGCACCTTTGTGCGATATGTGCGAGAGCCTGCCATGAACGCCGAGGCTTAATCTTCGGCATTGTAGCCAAAGCGGCGGATCTGTGCCTCGTCATCGCGCCAGCCGGCCTTGACCTTCACGTCGAGCTCCAAAAAGACCTGCGTGCCAAAGATACGCTCAAGGTCGCGACGGGCATCGATGCCGATATGCTTAATCATCTCGCCGCCCTTGCCGATGATGATGCCCTTCTGCCCCTCGCGCTCGACGTAAATCGTGGCGTGCACGCGCAGCACCTTCTTAGTCTGCTCGAGCGCGTCACAGATGACGCCCACGGAGTGGGGGATCTCGTCGCGGGTGCGACGCAGAACCTTCTCGCGTACAAACTCGGCCACGAGGGTCTCGTCGGACGCGTCGGTGCCCATGTCCTCAGGGAACCAGCGCGGGCCCTCGGGCAAAAAGTGAGCGACGGTCTCGATAAACGCATCGACGTTGAAGTTCTTGACCGACGACGTCACGATCTCGTCGTCATATTCCATGAGCTCGTGAGCGGCCTTGAGCTGTTCCATAACCTGGGCGGGATCGGCCTCGTCGGCCTTCGTAAGCACCAGGACCTTTTTGGAACGGGCGCTCTTGACACGCTCGGCAACCCAGGCGTCTCCCCTGCCGATGGGTTTGGTGGCGTCGATCAGAAACGCGACGACGTCTACGTCATTGAGCTCAAACAGGGCGCTCTTGTTGAGCTCGGATCCCAGGCCGTCCTTGGGCTTGTGGATACCCGGAGTGTCAACGAAGACCAGCTGGTAACCGGGGCGGTTGACCACGGCGCGCATACGGCGGCGGGTCGTCTGGGCCACCGGAGAGGTGATGGCGACCTTCTTGCCGTAACAGGCATTGAGCAGCGTGGACTTGCCGGCGTTGGGGCGACCGACCAGGGCCACAAAGCCGCTGCGGAAACCGGGTTCCACGTCGCCAAAGCCCACGAGGCTCTCATCCTCGTCGCACAGGGCATCGAGTTCCTCGTCGCTCATACCCTCAAACGGATCGAACTCCTCGACCTCGTCAAACAAATCGGCACCTTCAGCCTCGTCCAGGACCTCGTCATCCAAAACTCCATCGGTAGGCTGCATATTGTCGGACATGGGAATCCCTTTCTAAATAAAGTCGAGCGCGTGGGCAAAGACAAGCAAGCCAACGATCGCGGCTGTAATGGAAAGAACGTATACAGAGGCAGCGGCGATATCCTTCGCGCGCTTGGCCAGCGGATGCAGCTCCTGGGTCGCCAGGTCCACAATCGCCTCCATGGCGGTATTGCACAACTCGCCGTGAATCACCAGGCCACAGCAGATGATGACCGTAGCCCACTCGGCAATATCGAGCCCCACGATGCAGCCGGCAATGACGGTGCACACGCCCGCCACGAGCATGACCTTAATGTTGCGCTCGGTCTTGACGGCAGTGACGAAGCCCTCCATCGCGTATGAGAACGACTTTAAAAAGGACGGATGGTCCTTGTTCGATCCGGGAATCATAGACGGCTCCTAGTCGTGGGCATGATTGGTTATGGGGCCGACGTGGACGAGTTTGGGGTCCTCGCCGCGCTCAAGCGCCAGGTCGCGCAGGATGGCATCCTCGCGGGCCTCCATGACCTCGGCCTCATCGTCCTCGATGTGGTCGTAACCCAGCAGGTGCAGCATTCCGTGCACGAGCATCAGTCGGCACTCATCGGCGGGGCTGTTGCCAAAGCCGGGGGCCTGGCGGGCAATAACCTGCGGGGCCAGGATAATATCGCCGAGCTCGAGCGTCTCGTCGGCGGGAATGTCCTCGTCAAAGGCCGAGTCACATTCAAACGAGAGCACGTCGGTCGTGCGATCGATGCCGCGCCACTCGTGGTTGAGCTCGTGCATCTCGTCCTCATCGACATACGAAAGGGAAATCTCGACCTCACGCTCAACACCCTCGGCGGCAAGCACAACTGAGCAGATGTGCTCCACCTCCTGGGCATCGAGCAGCGTATCGAGCTCGGCATCGTTGCTGATCAATACACTCAACGGGACTCCTTTCGATCGTGTGCGCGCTGCTCACGCGCATCGTCGTATGCATCATAGGCCTCAACAATACGGCCCACCAGGGCATGGCGCACCACATCGGCGCGCTCCAGGTGAGAAAACGCCACATCGTCGACGCGACCCAGAATCCTTTCGGCATCGGCAAGACCGCCGCGACGACCCACCAGGTCACGCTGGCTCAGGTCGCCGGTAATCACAAACTTGGAATTAAAACCTAGACGCGTCAGGAACATCTTCATCTGCTCGGGCGTCGTGTTTTGCGCCTCATCGAGCACCACAAAGGCATCACTCAGCGTTCGACCGCGCATGTAGGCGAGCGGCGCGATCTCGATCACGCCACGCTCCATAAGCTCATCGGTGCGTTCGCGATCCATCATGTCAAAGAGGGCATCATAGAGCGGGCGCATATACGGGTCGATCTTTTCCTCGAGGGTACCGGGCAAAAAGCCCAGGTTCTCCCCCGCCTCGACAACCGGGCGCGTCAGGATCAGGCGGCCCACCTCATGGCGCTTGAGCGCGGCAACGGCGAGCGCCATGGCCAGATAGGTTTTACCGGTACCGGCGGGACCGAGGCCAAACGTGATGGTGGAAGAGCGGATGGCATCCACATAGCGCTTTTGACCGAGCGTCTTGGGGCGGATAACGCGACCGCGGTACGATAGCAGCACATCATCGCGAAGCGATGTGGCCTCATGCTCGCCGTCGCGCAAGACGGCCAGGCAACGCGAGACATCGTCGGAAGAAAGGGTACGGCCGGCCGCCGCCTCGCGAAAAGCATGTTCGAAAAAGCGCGCCACGAGCTCGACCTCGTCCGGGTCACCGCTCACGGCGATGCTATCGCCACGGGCGACCACATGGGCGCGAACCAAGCTCTCGAGCGCACGAAGGACGCCGTCGCCGGCGCCCAAAACGCGCGAGGGATCAATCCCCTCGGGAACGGTAAGTCTAATCTTCGAGGCTTCCATGAACCTCCCTGCGTGCATGGACCAAGCCGGAATCATCGACTCCGATGATAGCAACATCGAGCAGGCACGGGGCTGTGAGTCCACAGGTATCATCAAGACGGGCATGATGGAACGAGCCAAGCGTCAAATTATCACCGTACTCAAGCACGGCGCGCTCGACGGTACCCACGCGACGGCGGGCATCGGCAACCGCGAGCTCCTGAGCCGCCGCGCGCATGCGACGGCTGCGCTCGGCCATGACCTCAGGCGGTACCTGGTCGGGCATGTCGGCGGCGAGGGTGCCGGGGCGCTTGCTATAGCGAAACACGTGCATGCGCGAAAAGCCCACGCGACGGCACAGCGCCAGCGACTCCTCGAACTCCTCGTCCGTCTCGCCAGGAAAACCGACGATAACGTCGCACGAAAGTGCGGCCTGTGGCAGGTTCGCACGGATCATGCGCACCGTATCCTCAAAGGCCTCGGCACTATAGGGACGGCCCATGCGATGCAGCGTCGCCGTGCAGCCAGACTGCACGGGCAGGTGCAAAAACGGGGCGATACGCTGCGGATAGCGCGCCATAACCTTAAGCAGGCGCTCAGAGATATCCATGGGCTCGACCGAGGAAATGCGCACATGCGCAATAGTCGTGCGCTCCATAATGGCCTCGAGCAGCTCATCGATTTCGACATGCTCGTCGGTCGCGCTCTTGCCGTCATAGGCACCCAGATTCACGCCGGTCAACACGACCTCGGGCACGCCGGCCTCCTGGGCCTCGCGAACTTGCTCGAGCACGGACTCGACGGGCACGGAGCGCTCGGGGCCGCGTGCCTTCCACACAATGCAATAGGTGCAGCGATGGTTGCAGCCGTCCTGAATCTTCACGCCCAGGCGAGAGCGACCGAGCGCATCGACAACCTCGCCATCACTGCAGGCGGGAACGCTATCGGACTCAACGCCCAACACCTCGCAGACACGTTCGGCGACATCGATCTTGGACGGCTCGGCGATCACGCGGTCGGATAGCTCCAGCAGCTCCTCGGGATGCAGGTTGACCACGCAGCCGGTCACGACCACATAGGGCTCGTTTTGATGGGCCAGCGCATGGCGGACGGCCTTACGGGTCTTGGCCTCGGCCTCGCCCGTAACGGCACAGGTGTTAATGACGATCAAGTCGGCATCCTGGGGCTCCACAATAGCAAAGCCCAGGCGCATAAGATCGGCAGTGATACGGTCAGACTCAACCCGGTTGACACGGCAGCCGAGGTTGACGACGGAAATATGGGGTGCGAGCACGCGGGCTCCTTAATCGAGGATATCGTCGAGGGCACTCTTGATACGGTCGGTCACCGACTTCTTACCGGAAGCGACGTCATCGCCCATCTCATCGGCAAAAGCACGGAGCAGCTCGCGCTGCTTATTGGAAAGATTGGTGGGAACGACCACGCGCAGTTGCACGATCAGGCGGCCACGCGAACCGCCACCGCCAATGCGCGGCATGCCGTAATTATTGACGCTCACGGTGTCGCCGTACTGGGCGCCGGCGGGAACCGTCACCTTAACGACCTCGTCGGGCATAATGCCCTCGACCTCGATCTCGCAGCCGAGCGCAGCCTGTGCAATCGAGATATCGCTCACCAGGTACAAGTCGTCACCGTTGCGCTTAAAGCGCTCATGGTCGGCAACGCGCACGTTGACAATCAAGTCGCCCGAAGGCTCGCCGCGAAGGCCGGCCTCGCCAAAGCCGCTCACACGCAGCTGTCGACCGGTCGAAACGCCGGCGGGAATATCGATGTCGATCTTTTCATGCGAAGGCGTGCGACCCTGACCGTCGCAGGTCTCGCAGGGATGGTCGATAACCGTACCCTCGCCATGGCAGTCGGGGCAAGGCGAGGAAGACTGAACCTGGCCCAGGAACGAACGCTGAACCGTCGTGACGTAGCCCGTACCGTGGCAGCGGCCGCACTGCTTTTCCTGTGCGCCCTCTGCCCTACCGGTGCCATTGCAGTCCTCGCAAGGAGCAAGGCGGTCATAGCTGATAGTCTTTTTGCAGCCGAGCGCCGCCTCCTCGAGCGTCACCGAAAGCGAGATGGCCATGTCACGACCGCGACGACGCTCGCGACGGCCGCGGGCACCACCGCCGGCGCCGCCGCCAAAGAACGACGAGAAAAGGTCGTCCATGCCCATGCCGCCAAAGATGTCGTTAATGTCGACATAGCCAGAGCCACCGGGGCCGTCAGGAGAGCCAAAGCGATCGTAGTTTGCACGCTTCTGCTCATCGGAAAGAACGGAATATGCCTCGTTGAGCTCTTTGAACTTGGCCTCGGCCTCGGGGTCGTCCGAAACGTCCGGGTGTACGGTACGGGCCTTCTTTAGAAACGCGCGCTTAATCGTCCGCGCGTCGGCATCCTTTTCGACGCCAAGTACCTCGTAGTAATCCCTATTTTCCGACACGACCGAATCCTTCCGACTTTCATTATTGTCACAGTGCGTCCTATACCCAAGCTGGGGCGGCCGCAAACAGAGGGTTTGATGTTAGTACATTCCGTACGGCGAAAGCATGGCACGCTGCGAGCAGCTCGCAAACCAAACCGACACGAGTGCAAACATAAATCCGTTGGCAAAACCGTTGGCAAACTGCATCGCGCCGCGTTTCCACCACAGCAGGCTGCGATGAAGCACGCCGTCCGAGAGCACCATGAACAGGCCCATGGCAAACGGAATAAAGCACATCATGGCAAAGGCCGAGAACACGCCCGAGATGGCCGACAGCACCAAAAACGGCGCCACGATGCCCATCAGGTAAAAACCGGTACGGGCCTTGCCTTCCAGGCGCTCGGCCTCGACATGGGCACGGCCGACCAGGTCGCCGCCCGCGGCACCGTTGGTGCCGGCGTGACCCATGCCGCCAATACGAACCTCGTCGCCATCGTGCGTGCCGGCAGGAAACTCAATCGTCTGCTCGGAGGTCACGCGGGTTCGACCGCTGCCACCGCAATCGGGACAGGGGTCGGCGACGACCTTACCGGAACCGCCGCACTCGGGGCAGACCGACTGGAACGTGCCGGCGCCAAACAGGAAGGACAGGTCGACATCGATGTGGCCGCGACCGCCGCAGCTCGGGCAGGTATGCGCATGCTCGGACGAGACGGAGCCCGAGCCGCCACAGTGACCACAGGTATCAAAACGCGTATAGCGGACGGTCTTACGGGCACCGCCCTTGGCCTCCTTGGCGTCGAGCTTGATGTCGACGACCACGTTGGCGCCGTTCTCGGGATTGTAGGCAGCCTGCCCACGACGCTGCTGGCCCCAGGCGCCACCAAAGGGGAAGCCGCCCTCAAAGGGATTGCCATAACCCGTGCTGCCGGCGTAGCCGCCACCATAGGGCGAAGCCGTAGGAGCACCGGCAAAGGGATTGCCCGAGCGCATGGCGTCATAGCGAGCACGCTTCTGCTCGTCCGAAAGCACGGCGTAGGCCTCGGAAACCTCTTTGAACTTTTCCTCGGCATCCGGCTCTTTATTGACGTCCGGATGGAGCTTGCGGGCCTTTTGCTGGAAAGCCTTTTGTATATCACGCGAGGTGGCGTCCTTGGAGACGCCCAGGATCTCGTAGTAATCTTTTTCGTTCATCGTCGCCATGCGCGGCAACCTCCTGCTCACAGCAGCGTATATAATGCGGTCATTCTACCCGAGCGGCCTAAGCTAGACCCCAAAACAGCTCGAACAGCACATTTCCATCGAGCCAACCCAAGTGGGTGGGAGCCAGACGGGCGCGAGTGCGACCTTCGATAACATCTTTCGATGTAACGCGCCCCGCATGCCCTTTAGCATCATCGGACACCCAGGAGGCAAGGCCCAACTCGAGCGCGCGGTCGCAAGCCGCCGCCAGCTCGTCCTCGGGGATAATGTTTGCCGAGCGAACCAACAGGTCAGACCCAACGCCGCGCGTCATGCGACAGGCGAGCATCAAATCCTCGGCTGCTGCCTCGCGCTGCGACAGACACTCGGCATCAAACGTCGTCGCAGCATCGTCGCGCTGTACCAGACGCACGCGATACGCGTCGCCTCGAGCAAGTGCGCCGCAAAACAGCCCGGCCAAGCGAGCGAAGTCCCCAGCATCGAGCATGCCGGCGGCAGAGCGGCCCAGACCCAGGTAACCCTGTCCGGTCCAGTAGGCAATGTTATGGGCGCATTCATGGCCGTCGAGCGCGTAGCTCGCCACCTCATACGGGTGATAGCCGGCGGCACCCAGGAGCTCGCGCGCCACGTCCATGCAGGCGGCCTGAAAATCCTCGTCGGGCTCGAGCGACTCGTCACGGCACGCCATGCGATAGAGGGGCGTCCCCACCTCGAGCGTGAGCGGGTAAACCGACACATGATGCGGAACCGCCGCCAGCACGCCCTCGAGCGTACGCTTCCAACTCGCTGCGGTCTGCCCGGGAAGTCCGCACATAAGGTCGCACGACACGTCAAGCCCAGCGTCCTTGACCGTCGCGATGGCGGCGAGCGCCCGATCGGCATCGTGAATGCGGCCGATGGCGGTAAGTTCGGTGTTATCGAGCGTTTGCACGCCCAGAGAAACGCGTGTGACACCAACCTTGGCAAGCGCAGTAGCAAGCTCGGCGGTCAGCGACTCGGGATTGGCCTCGCAGGTAAACTCAACGGGGGCGCACCACGCACGAATACGCCGCGCCAGCTCCACCAGGCGCTCCCCCGCCAGCGACGGCGTGCCGCCGCCAACATAGACGGTGCGGATCTGGTCGAGGGCCCCAGCCTTGCCAAAAGCATCGAGACGCGCGAACAACTGCTCAAAATAGGAATCGAGCGCGGCATCCAAATCACACGAAGCAAAGCTGCGCGAGTCGAAGTCGCAGTAGCGGCACTTTTGGGCACAGAACGGCACGTGCACGTACAGCGCGGTAACGGCCACCCTTAAGCCTCCAGCGGATGAGGGGGCACCGATTCGCCGGCGGCAAGGGCAGCCTCGCAGGCCACCACATCATGCTCGATCTCATCGACCAGCGCCATAAACTCCTCATACGTGGAGCAGCGCACCACATGGGCACGCCAAGCGGCGGCATGGGGCATGCCTTTTAAGTACCAGCTTGCGTACGTACGGGCACGCGACATGAGCGGCAGGAGCTCATGCGTCAGCGTTAGGTGCTCACGCAGGGCGTCCAGGCGCTCGACAGAGCTGCGCGCCGGCACCGGTGTGCCATCGAGCGCAAGAGCGCGAGCATCGCCAAACACCCACGGGTTCCCGTAGATGCCGCGCGCGATAAACACCGCGCTGGCACCCGAGTTTCGCAGATGCACCGCGGCATCCTCGGCGGTGAACACATCACCCGAACCGATCACGGGAATCTCAACGGCATCTGCGACCTCATCGACGACCGACCAATCGGCCTGGCCGGTGTAGAGCTGCGTGGCGCAACGACCATGCACGGCGACTGCGGCAGCCCCTGCGCCCTCAAGCATCTGGGCAAATGTCGCGGCATTGCGGTCCTCGGCATAAAAGCCTTTGCGAATCTTGACGGTCACGGGCACGTGCGCCGCGCCCACCGTGGCCTCGACGATCTTCTCCGCCAGGTCGGGCGTGCGCATGAGCGCCGAGCCCTCGCCCTTGGTAACAACCTTGCGGGCGGGGCATGCCATATTGATATCGATGAGCGACAGGCGATCGCCAACGCGCTCCTCGACGGCAGCGACGGCGCTCGCAAACTGATCGGGCTTGGAGCCGAAGAGTTGCACGCAAATCTGCTGCTCCTCGTCGGCCGGTAGCACCAGGCGCCAGGTCTTGTTGCTGGCATAGGCAAGGCCCGCCACGCTCACCATCTCGCTGTAGGCAAGGTTGGCACCGCGACGGCGGCACATGATGCGGTAGGCAGGGTCGGTCACGCCCGCCATGGGAGCCATAAGGAACGGCTGCTCGGCATAGGCGCCCAGCAGCCGCTTGCTGTATTCAGAAAGCGCCATAGACCTACTCGTCCACCTTGAGGATCGCCATAAAGGCCTCCTGCGGGACCTCGACCGATCCGATGGCCTTCATGCGCTTCTTGCCCTCTTTCTGCTTCTCGAGCAGCTTGCGCTTACGCGAGATATCGCCGCCGTAGCACTTAGCAAGCACGTCCTTGCGACGCGCCTTGACGGTGGAGCGGGCAATGATCTTATTGCCGATAGCACCCTGGATGGGCACCTCGAACAGCTGACGCGGGATGATCTCCTTAAGCTTGTCGCACAGGCCACGGGCCAGGCCATAGGCCTTGTCCTTGTGGACGATAAACGACAGCGCGTCCACCTCATCGCCCGAAAGCAAGATATCGAGCTTAACGAGCTCGGAGGGACGGTACTCGTTGAACTCGTAGTCGAGCGAGGCATAGCCCTTGGTACGACTCTTGAGCTGGTCAAAGAAGTCCAGGATGAGCTCGGCGAGCGGCATGTCAAAGCGCATCTCGACCGATTTGCTCGTGAGATGGATCATGTCGGTTGTAATGCCACGGTGCTCGATAGCGAGCTGCATGACGGCACCCGTATACTCGGGCGGGCAGATGATCTTAGCCTTGAGGTAGGGTTCCTCGATACGCTCGATGCGCGTGGCCTCGGGAAGATCCTGCGGGCTACGGACATCAATCATCTCTCCGTCAGTCTTGTAGACGTGATAGTCAACCGAGGGGCTCGTGGCAATGAGGTCCAGATTGAACTCGCGCTCCAGGCGTTCCTTGACGACTTCCATGTGCAGCAGGCCCAGGAAGCCCACACGGAAGCCAAAGCCGAGCGCCACCGAGGTCTCGGGCTCCCACACCAACGACGGGTCGTTGACGTGCAGCTTATCGAGCGCGTCACGCAGGTTCTCATAGTCCTTGTTATCGATCGGGAACAGGCCCGTATAGACCATGGGCTTAGCCTCGCGGTAGCCGGGAAGCGGCTCGGGGCAGGGATTCGACGCCCACGTGAGGGTATCGCCCACGCGCACGGCCTCGGGGTCCTTCAGGCCCGTGACCACGTAGCCCACCTCGCCGACCGTCAGCGCATCGACCGGAGTCTCGGCGGGACGCTTGACGCCCACGCCATCGACCAAAAAGTCGCCCTTTGCCTGCATCATGCGCAGGGTATCGCCCTTTTTGATGGAACCGTCAAAGATGCGCACCGTGGCGACGACGCCGCGATACTCGTCGAAATACGAATCCAGGATGAGTGCCTTGAGCGGCGCGTTCGCATCGCCCTTGGGCGGAGAGATCAAAAAGACAATGGACTCCAGCAGATCGTGGATGCCCTCGCCGGTCTTGCCCGAGACACACACAGCATCATCGGCAGGGATCGCCAAGTCATCCTCGATCTCGGTCTTGACCTCATCGGGATGGGCCGAGGGCAGGTCGATCTTGTTGATGGCCGGCACAATGTCCAGATTGGCGTTCATGGCGAGCGTCGCGTTGGAGACGGTCTGCGCTTCGACGCCCTGCGTAGCGTCGACGACGAGTACCGCACCCTCGCAAGCAGCCAGCGAACGCGAGACCTCGTAGGTGAAGTCCACGTGGCCCGGCGTATCGATCAGATTGAACTGATACGTCTCACCATCGTCGGCGTCATAGGAAACGCGGACGGCATTGGACTTGATCGTAATGCCGCGCTCGCGCTCGATATCCATGGTGTCGAGCAGCTGCGACTCCATGTCGCGCTCGTCGACGGTATGGGTGAGCTCGAGGATGCGGTCGCTGATCGTGGACTTGCCATGGTCAATGTGCGCAACGATCGAGAAGTTGCGGATGTGGGAAATGTCAATTGAAGTATTCATGCGGACTATCTTACCCGAGCGGTACAAAAAATGGAGCCTGTTCCATAAAACAGGCTCCATTTATGCGCGTAATCTGTGTGGTGTGAAATTTACAACTTAGGCGTTGATGCTGTTCACGAGCTTGGCAAGACCGGACTTGCGGTTGGAAGCCTGGTTCTTGTGGATAACATGCTTGGCAGCAGCCATGTCGAGACGCTTGGTGACGGTCTTGAGGGCAGCCTGGGCCTTCTCGGCGTCGCCCTCGGCGACGGCGGACTGGACGTGCTTGGTCAGCGTCTTGAGCTCGGACTTGACAGCCTTGTTACGCATGCGAGCTGCCTCATTGGTGCGGATACGCTTCTTCTGAGACTTGATGTTTGCCACTTCTGGAGTTCCTTTCGAGTTCCTTGCAAAAAATGTATGACACCTCTGAGACACGGTGAGGTCATGCAAGCGCCTACTATAGCACGCTCCCCCTCAAAGGGATAGAACGAATTTGTCAAATAGGCAGGTATCATCACGATTTTCTCAAGATGTTCGTAATCCAGAGCAAAAGCGCGGTCTCCGAATCGGCCGAACCCTTGAGCGCGAGCTCCACATCGACGGCACCCTCGAGCGCGGCAACGAGCTCGGTCATCGAAAAACGACGTGCCCAGGTCAGGTGATTCTTAACCTGCCAGGACTGGAGCTTGAGCGTCGCGGCAAGCTCGCGACCCTGTCCACGTGCATCGAGCGCCTTGGCGACGATCAGCTCGCGAATGCGTCCGCACAGCAGCGTGTAGGTCCACACATAGCTCTTGGCGGGCAGCAGCCCAAAGAGCTCAAGCGAGCGACGCATATCACGAGCCGAAACCGCATTGAGAAAGTCCCAGGGCTGGACTTCGGCCGTGCGCACGATCCAGCGCTCCACATCGGCAAGCTCAATTTGGGGAGCCTCGACCATCTGGGCAAGCTTGGCCAAGTCGTTATCGAGCATGCGGGTGTTCTCGCCCGAGCGCGAAACGAGCTCCTCGGCGGCGGCCGTCGAGATGGACTTTCCATGCTGCGTCGCCATCTGCTGCACGCGGCGCGGGAGCTCCCAGCGCTTGGTGCCCGAACAGTCGATCACGGCCTTCTTGTCAATCTTGGCGATCGCCTTGTAGAGGCGCGTGTTCTTGGCGAGTGAATCGGCTATGACAAGGCAAACCGTCGTCGGGCTGGGACTCGCCAGATACTCGACAAGCGGCTCGGAGATCGCTTTGGCGAGTTTTGAGCAGCCGTCAAGAATTACCAGGCGAAACTCACTGCCCATGGGAAAGGTATTGAGCGAGCCAATGATCGACTCGATATCGGGGTCTTTGGTCATGTCGCGTTCATCGAGGTTGAACTCAACCATACCCGACTTTTCCAAGCGAGCTTTCATACGCGAGACGGCGTGGTCGCGCTTGACCCCATCGGTACCAACGATCAGATATGCCGGCAGCAGACCGGTTTCGGGCATTGCGCTCCCCTCTCGCAGACTCTCGAATTCGTACTGTGCCATTTTAGCCCAGGGGCCAGCCGCGCGCCAACGATGTCATCACGGTCGCTGGCATCTCATCGCAAAGCCATTCGCAGTCGGCGCGACGGTAATGTCGCCGTGTTCGATGGTGCACGCGAACACACCACCCGCTTCCTTCACGGCATCGACGCAGGCATCGGACGGATGGCCGTATCGATTCCCCTCGCCCGCGCTCGCAAGGGAAAGCTCGGGCTTCAGGACGTCCAGCAACTCACCATCGACTGAAACCTTGGAGCCGTGATGCCCAAGTTTAAGGACATCGATATCCCCCACCTCCTGCACGAATTCCCGTTCTTGGTCGAGCTCGGCATCACCGGTGAGGAGCATGCGCAGGCCCTTGCCTTCCTGAACATAAGAGAGCAGCAGGACAAGGGAGTCCTCATTTCCCTCGCCATCCACGGACTCGAATGGCCACATCACGTGGGCGCAAAATGAGCCGATGTCGACCGTATCCCCACGGCGCACCTGCCGATACTCCACGCCAGGTCGGTTCAATACCTCGGCAGGAGCATCCTCCAGCGCATCCGCCGCCACGGCAATCGTTCCGACCGAAAACTGTTCGAGCACGGCAGGCAGACCACCCCAGTGGTCCTCATCCCAATGCGTCACAAAGACGGCATCGATATGGTGCACGTTATTGCGGACCAACGCCGCCACCACGCGCTCGTCGAGTCCGCAATCGACGAGTGCTACTGCGCCGCCCTGGCGGATAAGAATCGCATCGGCCTGGCCCACATCGAGCACCGTCACCGAAGGCGGAGCGAATCGATCCCAGTAGACGTACGGAATCGCAGCCAAGAGCACAAGGCATGCAAGCCCCACCGCCATAGGACGCGCACGGGGACGCGGCCACCGGACAAGCAGAACCGCCAGCAAACACGGCACTAGGTAAATCCACATGCTATCGGGCGGCACGCTCACGGATGCACCCGGCACGGCGGCAAACAGCTGCTCGAAGAACAGCGCGCAACGGGCGGCAATCATGGGCACAACGAGCGCCCAAGTCCGCAACGGTCCCACGAGCGAAAAGGGAACCAGCACGATGGACACAGCAAGCAGTACGCTCACCACCGGACCGATGACCGCATTTGCCAGCGGAGCAATGAGCGAGAACGTACCGAAGGCAGGAATGGTAATGGGAAATGTCGCCAACTGCGAGCACAGCGTGACGGAAAGCATGCTGGCAACGCCCGATGGCACGCCCAGCTCACCCAAAGCGAAGGTCGCATAGGGGCAAAAGCACAGAATGGCTAAGACGCTGGCACATGAAAGCTGAAAGCCCATCTCGAACAGCACCGTCGGCCGCAGTAGCACAAAGATGGACATGGTAACAAAGAGTGCCGATGCGCCGTGCCGGCGACGCCCCGCGCCGTTTACGACAAGCGTCGCGAACACCATGCAGCACGCGCGCACGGCAGAGGGAGACGCGCCCGTAAAGGTAGCGTAGCCCACAAGCGTTATCGCCAGTATCGCCCGCTGAAGACCACGTGAGCACCGAGTCTTTTGCAATAAACCCTCGATTAAAAACCCCACGATAGCCAAATGGCTGCCCGAGACGGCGATAAGATGCGCCGTTCCCGTCACCGAAAACCAGTCGCCCGCCGGCTGGGCGCGCAGCTCGGCCGAACGACCGCAGACGACACCGGCTATGAGCGCACGCGCCGGGTCGGTCGCAGGCGCGATAGACGCAAGCAGCCCATTTCGCAGTCGAAGCAGCGGCTCCGGAGAGCCCTCATCGACCGACACAATCCGAACGGCTTTAACCTTGCGCGCCTCGCCTCGAAGCACGCGTGAGCGCCCATACGCATCGTTCTCAAAGCGCGAAATTCGACCGATAGCACGTACATGCGAACCGGCGTCGAGCTCGCGATCACACGACAGCCGCACCTGACCCAAACGCTTTTCGCCCGCATACGCATCGCAGGCATAGGAGTACGCACCGTCACTGATGGACGGGTCGCCGTGCACAACAAACTCGAGACTGCTCGCAGCCCGATTATCCAGTGCGCTCGAAGCACGCAGTGTCCCGATCGCCCAACCCGCGGACACGACCGCCCCCGCCAAGAAGCCAAGGCCCGCGGCATAAAGCCATCGTCTCCACCGCACAAGGCGCATACAGGACCGAGCCAATACGATACAAGCCGCAGCCGCAACGGGAATGGCCATAAGCGACGCGACGGGCGCTGCCCGCTCTCCCAACAGCAAATCAGCCGCCATGTTAAGTACCAAGCCACAGCTCACACACAAGCCGGCACAAAGCGCCATCGTCCACGGCATCAATGGTCGTGGTGGCATCACTTGCTCGCGCTCGGTCGCACTCATACGCAGATGCAATCTTTGATTTTGGCAAGCTTCTTCTCGCCGATTCCCGACACACGCATCAGATCGTCAACCGAGGCAAAAGCACCGTTCTTTGTCCGCTCATCGATAATCGACTGGGCCATGGAGGGACCGATGCCCGAGAGCGTCTGTAGCTCTTCTGCGCTTGCCGTATTGATGTTTACTAGGCCTGTTGCGCCACTCACGCCCGATGATGCGGAAGCCCCACCATCAACACCGGCTTCCGCAATGGACGCCTGCTGCCCCCCTATCGTTGGAACGTGAATCTTCTGTCCATCGACGACCTTAGATGCCCGATTGAGCCCCGTAACGTCTGCCTCGGGCGCCAGCCCGCCGGCGGCATCAATCGCCTGAGCCACCCGCGCGCCGTCCTTGAGACGATATACGCCGGGCGACACAACGGCGCCATCGACATCGACATAGACCTCTGCCGCGGCAGAAGCCTTAGTCGAAGAACCTTCGGATGTCTTTCCGCTCGAGGTATCACCGGATCCCGGCTCCACCAACGAGCCCGAACCGTCAGTGCGCTCAAACGACACGCCACCGGCACCGCCGCCAAGGTTCGCCATCGCCAGTCCACTCGCCATCGCAATGACGACCAGTATCGCCATCACCACTGCCTTATGACCGAACAGCTTGTCCGCCAAGCGGTCCATCCGTTTGACTCGTTCGTGTTGTTCGCGCTGCGCCATAGCAAAACCTCCCAACACCATCGTGTCAGGAAAGGAGCTCCGCAACAGCCACGCTCCAAAACCGGTTTTAGCGGTCAAACCAAAAACCAACCAAAACCTTGCACAAATCTGTCCATTTATTCAGACATACGTCAGCAAATGAACACTTAGCCGCAAAATACCCAGATACCAAAAGACCGACGATGCAGGCGCATCGTCGGTCTATACACAAATTTACTCGTGATCTTGGTAAATCTCACGCGGAGCAAGCTCCGAATGTTTGCGTTTTAAGGTCTTAGGGGCCTTATACGTGTTGCTCTCGAAGTCGATGTACTCGGTCTGCTTGAGCAGGCGCTCGATCATCTCCTCATGATCGAGCAACTCCCAGGCCTCATGCACGGCATCGAGCTTAGCGTGCGTCTCGGGACGGCGCGGCATAAACAGCGTGCAGCAGTCGGGAGCGGCCTCAGTCGAGATATCGAACGTACCGATCTCCTCGGCACGCGCGATGATCTCCTGCTTGTCCGAACCGATGAGCGGACGGAACACGGGAATCTTCACGGCCTCGTTGACGGCCATGATGTTCTCAAGCGTTTGGGAGGCAACCTGCCCAAGCGATTCGCCCGTAACGATGGCCTTGGCGCCCTCGATGTGCGCAATGCGCTCGGCAACCGAATACATAATGCGACGATACATGATCACACGCAGGTTGCTGGGGCAGGTGACCGAAATCTCACGCTGGCAGTCGCCAAACGGAACCACGTACAGACGACCGATCTGGACACCCGGCTCAAGCGCACGGATGATGTCCTGCACCAAATACTCGCTCGTATCGGGCGTCTGCGGACGACCGGAGAAATGCACCGGCACGCACACCGCGCCGCGACGCGCGAGCATCCAGGTCGCCACCGGAGAATCGATACCCGACGACAGCAGCGTCACGACCTTGCCGGCAGAACCCACCGGCAGACCGCCCACGCCGCGCTCGGAGCGCGCGTACACATAAACGCTACCCTGGACCACCAGTACGTGCACCATCACATCGGGGTCGTGCATTTGAACCTTTTTATCGGGGAAGGCCTCACACAGCACCTCGCCAACCTGTCGATTGATATCGATCGAGGTGAGCTCATAGTCAGTATTGGAGCGCTTGGCGTGCACCTTAAACGAATCGAAGGAACCAAACTCGCGCAGCGCCTTCACAGCGGCGGCGCAGTACTCCTGCGGGTCGCGGTTGGTGTGATACGCCAGGGAAACACGGGCAACGCCGGGGACGGTGCGAATGACACGCGCCGCCTCGTCGGCCTGATGCTCGTTAAAGGTCACGAGGATATAACCGGAAATTCGAGACACGGCGTTCACGGAAAAGGCGGCCAAGGCCGCCTTGATGTTATCCATGAGGATATGCTCAAAATGTGCGCGGTTCTTGCCCTTCAGTCCAACCTCGTGATAGTGGACCAGGCAGACGCGAGCTGCCATTTAGGCTTCAGCAACCTTGTGGCCGAGCGCCTTCTCGTAACGGGCCTCGTCGTAAGAGATGTCGCCGTCGACAATCTCGTCCATAGCCATCGAGATGGTATCGGCACCGGAAAGCCCGATGGTGATGTCATCGACATCCTGGACGGCAAGCACGCGGTTGTGCTGGCCACGCAGCATGCTATTGATGTCGCAGGCGCGCTTGGAGGCAAGCGAAGCGAGCAGGAAGCGGTTGTGATCGGTCTTCTCCAGAAGATCGTCAATGCAAGGCTTTACAACGGACACGGACCTCAGATCCTTTCATGCATATCGAGAACGCGAACGAGCTCATCGGTCGCGCGGTCGAGATCGTCATTCACCACGACGTCGTCGTAGCGGTCGGCAAGGGCAAGCTCATCGGCGGCGTTTGCCATACGCAGCTCAATCGTCTCGGGCGTCTCGGTACCGCGACCGACTAGACGCTCGCGGAGCACCTCAAGCGAAGGCGGCTTGATAAAGATCAGCACGGCCTCGGGGAAACGCTCCTTCACCTGCAGGGCGCCCTGGACATCGATCTCCAAAATCAGAGACGAGCCCGAGGCGAGCTTGGATGTGACCTCGCTCACCAACGTGCCGTAGCAGTTACCGTGGACCTCGGCCCACTCAACAAACTCACCGTTTGCCACGCGGCGGTCGAACTCCTCGCGCGTCAGAAAAAAGTAGTTGACGCCGTCGACCTCACCTTTGCGTGGTGCTCGCGTGGTAGCCGAAACCGTCAGACCCAGGTTCGAGCGGCGCTCGCGCACACGAGTGACGAGCGTACCCTTGCCTGCGCCTGACGGTCCAGAAATCACAAAGAGCTTGGAATCCTGAGCGCTCACTTATTTGGTCAGCTGCTCGAGGAGCTGCTCGCGCTGACGGACACCGAGGCCCTGGACGCGACGAGTAGCGGAGATACCGAGCTCCTCCATGATCTTGGCGGCCTTGGCCTTGCCATAACCGGGGAGAGACTCGATGAGGGTGGAAACCTTCATGCGGGAAGCGATGGGGTCATCGGAGTTGAGCACGGACTCGAGGGACTTCTCGCCCTTCTTGATCTGCTCGCGAAGCTCAGCGCGGGCGTGACGTGCGGCAGCAGCCTTCTCAAGAGCCTGCTTGCGCTGCTCGTCGGTAAGCTGAGGGAGTGCCATTCGTACCTCCAAATAGTTGGGTTATATCTGATTCAATAATTGGCATTTTAGCACGTAGAACGTACAAAATGCCTAATCGCGGCTCCATAGGTTAGACGATACCCGCAAAAAGTGCAATATACTGCGCCCAAAGTTAAGCCCCTGACCTGCGATTCCACACAAAGGATGGGAAAGTTTACGCAGGCACAGGGGCTATTTTGTGCTAATGAGACCCAAAAGTGGTGACTTAGGGGAATCTTTTACGCAACGTTTTCGACCAGCTCGGCGACGATGGCGTCAAAGGCGGCAACCGGATCGTCGGCACCGGTGATGGGACGGCCCACCACAATGTGGCTTGCGCCACGCTCGATAGCCTGGGAAGGCGTCGCCACGCGGGACTGGTCACCAAGGGCGGCACCCACCGAACGCACACCCGGAGTCACGATCAGGGCATCAGGACCCAGCAGCTCACGCATGTCGTGAGCCTCCATCGGTGAGCACACGATGCCATCGATGCCGTTGGCCTGAGCAAGCTTTGCCAAGCGGGCGGCCTCCTCGGCCACGGGAGACTCGACGCCGATCTCGCTCAAAGTATCCTGATTCATGCTCGTGAGCACGGTGATGGCGACGAGCTTGGCGCGGTCCTCACGCGCCTCCTCGGCACCCTCGCGGCAGGCAGCGAGCATAGCACCCGAGCCCAGGCCGTGGACCGAAAGCAGGTCGGCACCGGCAAGCGAGGCCGAGCGGGCAGCGCCGCGCACCTGATGCGGAATGTCATGGAACTTAAGGTCGAGGAAGACCTTAAAGCCAAGGTCCTTAAAGGTCTTGACGATCTGGGGACCCTCAGCGTAATAGAGCGTCATGCCGACCTTGAGCCAGGCGGCATGGCCCGAAAGCTCGTGGGCGAGCTCGAGCGCGCGCTCACGGTCGCAGTCGAGGGCGACGATAACACGGTCGCGGGCATCATTCTCTAGCATTCGAAAGCACCCACCAGCTCGTTGATGTCCTTTACGCCCTGGGACTCGGCCCAGGCCTCGAGCTCATGCGCGATCTTAAGCGAAGCGCACGGATCGACGAAGTTGGCCATGCCGACCGACACGCAGGTGGCGCCGGCCAGGATAAACTCAGCCGCATCCTCGCCAGTCATGACACCGCCGACACCGTTGATGGGGATATCGACGGCCTGGGCAACCTCCCAGACCATGCGCACGGCGATGTGGTGGCACAGCGGGCCCGAAAGGCCGCCCTTGGGCTTGGCCACGCGAGACTTGCGGGTATGGACGTCGATGGCCATGCCCTGGATGGAGTTGATGACCGAAAGGCCGTCGGCGCCGGCAGCCTCGAGGGCCTTGGCGATCTCGGCGACGTTGACCGGCGCCATCTTCACGAACAGCGGCTTATCGGTCACCTTGCGGCAAGCAGCCATAACGGAAGAGGCGCCCTCGGGCGTGGAGCCCATGGCGGCACCGCCGGCGGCGATATTAGGGCAGCTCACGTTGATCTCGTAGCCGGCAGCCCAGGGGCACAGCTCGACATACATCTCGAGTGCGCGGACAAACTCGTCAACGGAGTGCCCGGCAACCTGGCAAATGACCTGGCAACCGTCCTTGGACAGCTGCTCGAGCCACGGGCCGGACTCACGGGCAAAGGCGGCGACACCGGGGTTCTGCAGTCCCACGGAGTTGATCATACCGCCAGGAATCTCGGCCATGCGAGGCGCAGGGTTGCCCGGCCAGGGTTCGGCGGCACAGCCCTTGGTGGTAATGGCGCCCAGCTGGGAAACATCGAAGAAATTCTGGAACTGCCAACCGTAGCCAAAGGTACCGGCTGCGGTGTTGATGGGGTTCTGCATCTTGACGCCGCCGAAATCGACGGCCATGTTAACGGTACCCACTAGAAGACCACCACCTTGGAAGCATCGAACACGGGGCCGCACATGCAAGCACCCTTCATACCGTCGACCGTCTCGACATTGCAGGTGTTGCAGGCGCCAAAGCCACAGCTCATCATGCGCTCGAGGGACACCTCGCAGTACGCACCGGCCTCGGCGGCAGCGGCGGCGACTTTCTTCATCATGACAGCGGGGCCGCAGCTGGCGATGTAGTCGTAGCCGCCCTCGCCAAGCAGCTCAGCGGCAGGATCGGTGCAAAAACCGTGCGTGCCGAGCGAGCCGTCGTCGGTGCACACGTTGACCGTATCGCACAGCGCGCGGAACTCATCGACTCCCACGGCCTTGGACGCGGTGCCAAAGCCCAGGCACACGTCGACGGCCACACCCTGCTCGACGAGCATGCCGGCAAGGCACAGCACGGGCGGAACACCGATGCCGCCCGCAACGAGCAGCGCCTTCCTGGTGCCCTCGGGAACAAGCCAGCCGCGGCCGCCAGGGCCCAGCAGGTTAGAAGTGGAACCGGGGGCCATCTGCGACAGACGGCGGGTGTCGTCGCCCACGACGGCGTACCACAGCTCGACGGTGCCGGCCTGGGCGTCGGCGCGATAGAAGCTCAGGGGCACGCGAAGCAGCGAAGAGGCATCGCCGGGCACGGCGATGTTCACAAACTGACCGGGCTTGAGCGCACTTGCAAGCTTGGGGGCCGAGATTACGAGCGAGAAGATGCCCTCGGCGATCTCCTTGTTCGAGACGACCTCGAAGTCGTGCATGCGTGCAGTGGAAGGTGTGGGCATAGACGCTCCAATCCCCCATGCGGTTGCATGGTTCAGGCGAACAGAAAGCGCGGCACCGCAAGGGCGCCGCGCACAAAAGCGATAAGGCTATGCTAGCAGATGCAGCCGTCGGCGAGCGTCTGCTTGCCGCCGACAAACACATCGGTGGCACGACCGGTGAGCGTGCGGCCGGCAAAACCGGAATTCTCGGCACGCGACTCGTAGCCATCCTCGCCGACCGTCCAGGTGGCAGACGCGTCGAAGACAGTCAGGTCGGCAACGGAGCCCGCCTTGACCTGAACCTGGTCGAGGCCCAGGATCTCACGAGGCTTGATGGCCATGAGCTCGACCATGCGACCCATGCTCATCTTGCCCGTGTTGACCAGCTCGGTGAGCACGAGCGACAGCGAAGTCTCGAGGCCGATCATGCCGAAGGGCGCCAGCTCGAACTCGCGGGCCTTCTCCCACGGAGTATGGGGAGCGTGATCGGTGACGATAGCGTCGACGGTACCGTCGATGACGCCCTGACGGATAGCCTCGGCGTCCTCGTCGGTACGCAGCGGCGGGTTGACCTTGAGCGAGGTGTTGTAGGTCTCGTCCAGGTCGTTCTCGGTCAGGAACATGTGGTGCGGCGTGGCCTCGCAGGTGACCTGCACGCCAGCTGCCTTACCGGCACGCACGAGCTCCAGGCCATGGGCGGTGGAGATGTGCTGGATGTGCAGCTTGGCACCGGTCAGCTTGGCGATCTCGATGTCGCGGGCGATCTGGAGCTCCTCGCCGGCAGCCGGCCAGCCCTCGAGAGCCAGACGGGTCGAGACCTTGCCCTCGTTGATCTGGCCGTGGCCGACCAGGTCCTCGTCCTGGCAGTGGCTCATAAAGACCTTGCCGAACATCTTGCCGTAGTCCATGCAGCGACGGAGCATGCCCGCGCCCTGCACGCCACGACCGTCGTCAGTGAAGGCGACGGCGCCGTGGGCGACCATATCGCCCATCTCGGACATGGCCTCGCCCTTAAGACCGCGGGTCATGGCTCCCGACGGATAGACGCGGCAGTGGCCGACCTCGGCAGCGCGGGACTTGACGAACTCCACGACGGTGCCGTTATCGGTGACGGGATCGGTGTTGGGCATGGCGCACACGCCGGTAAAGCCGCCCTTGGCAGCTGCACGGGTGCCGCTCTCGATGTCCTCTTTGACCTCGTAGCCGGGCTCGCGAAGGTGAACGTGCATATCCACCAGGCCGGGGACGAGATATTTGCCGGAAAGGTCGCGGACCTCGGCTCCCTCGACGGCGAGATTCTCGCCGACCTCGGCGATCTTATCGCCGTCAATCAGGACGTCAACGACACCGTCAAGCTCGACGGACGGGTCGACGACGTGGGCATTCTTAAGAAGCAAGGCCATTATCGGCACCTCCAAGCAGCAGATACAGGATAGCCATACGCACGCAGATACCGGCGTAGACCTGCTCCAGGATGACGGAGCGTTGCGGGTGGTCGGCCATATAGGAGTCGAACTCGACGCCGCGGTTGATGGGGCCCGGGTGACAGATGATCGCGTCGGGCTTCATGAGCTTCTCGCGGTCCTTGGTCAGGCCGAAGAGCTTGTGGTACTCACGAATGGTCGGGAACGGAGCGCCCTCGAGGCGCTCCTGCTGCACGCGCAGCATGTAGACGACGTCCAGCTCGGGGAGTACCGAATCGAGGTCGCTCGTCACGTGGTCGCAGCCCAGGACCTCGGGCGCCGGCGGCAGCAGCGTGCCGGGGGCGACGGCGTAGGTCTCGCAGCCCATGATCTTAAGGGCGGGGATCAGCGAGCCGCAGACGCGGGAGTGCGCGATATCGCCGACGACGGCGGCCTTAAGACCGTGGAAGTCGCCCTTGTGCTCCCAGATGGTGTACAGGTCGAGCAGGGCCTGCGTGGGATGGTTGTGCTTGCCGTCGCCGGCGCAGATGACGCTCGCGGGCGAGTTCTGCGTGACGATGTAGGGAGCACCGGCGTGCTTATCGCGAACGACGATGCAATCAATCTTGTAGGCGTTGAGGGTCTCGACGGTGTCGACGAGGCTCTCGCCCTTGACCGTGGAGGTCGAGGAGCCGCCAAAGTTGAGGCTGTCGGCCGAAAGACGCTTCTCGGCGAGCTCGAAGGAGCTGCGGGTGCGCGTCGAAGGCTCGTTGAACATGTTGACGATGGTCTTGCCCTTGAGCGTGGGGACCTTCTTGATCGCACGCTCATTGACCTCGGAGAACGCCTTGGCGGTCTCGAGGATGAGCTTGATGTCCTCTTCGGAGTACTCGGTAATGTCGATCAGGTGCTTATGGTTGAACGCCACGGTACTACTCACCTCCCAGCGGCGCGGAGCCCACGTGGGAACCCGGCGCGACGTCGTTAATCTCGACGGCGGTGTGGCCGTCGACTTCCTTCATATATAGGTGCACGTTCTCCTCATGCGACGAGGGAACGTTCTTGCCGACAAAGTCCGGCGAGATGGGGAGCTCACGGTGACCGCGGTCAACGAGAACTGCCAGCTCGATGCGGCTCGGACGGCCCAGGTCCATGACGGCATCCAGAGCGGCGCGGATAGTACGGCCCGTATACAGGATGTCGTCCACCAGCACGACGCGCTTGCCGTCGACGCTGAAGGGAATGTTGGTAGCGTGGATCGCGGGAGCGAAATTGGTCGCATAGTCATCGCGGTAGAAGCTGATGTCCAGGCTGCCGAGCGGAACGTCGACGCCCTCGATCTCCTTGATCTCCTCGGCGAGCTTCTTTGCCAGAAGGTCGCCGCGCGTGACGATGCCGACCAGAGCGAGGTCTTCACAGCCCTCGTTGCGCTCGAGAATCTCGTGCGCGATACGGGTCATCGCTCGATTGACGGCGGTCTCGTCCATGATGACCGCCTTGGGGGAAGTCGTGCCCATCGATCTCCTTCCTCACATGTCTTGACTGCTGACACAGTCAAAAAAAAATAGATGCCCGACCGCTTAAAGCGGACCAGACACCCACAGGAAGGGCTGCTCTTTGGCAGCTATGTAATTCCATGTGGGTATCTCGTACCCCTTTAATGGTCAAGGGATAGTGTAGCCAACCTCGAGCTTAATTGCGAGCATAAATACAGGGCAATCCGTAAACGGGCGCAGGTGCTCCATAAACCTATATATATTTGTGGGACGAGCTTGAAAACGCACGCACGAGCTGGCATAATCCCCTCTGCTGCACGCAAATCGGATCTACGTCCAGGGCCGTGGCGTGAGCACTATCGCCAAAAGAGGAATATCTCTGTGTAGATTACGCACAGGGAGCTGCTTCTGTGCTATAGTTCAGGCTTGTTTGTTAACGCGACATGTTCGTTTGTCGCCCAAGGAGGGTCAGTTATGTCCAAAGTTTGCGAAGTTTGCGGTAAGCACCCCGTTGCCGGTCGCTCCATCAGCCACTCTCACCGCGTCACCAACCGTAAGTTCCGCCCCAACATCCAGCGCGTCTACGTCGTCGTCGATGGTCACCGTCGCAAGATGAACGTTTGCTCCACCTGCCTCAAGTCTGGCAAGGTTGCGCGCTCCTAAATAAGGTCTTACCAACAAGTACCTCGGACTCTCCGGGTCAAAGACCTCGCGTTCACATAGAACTTACCAAAGGCGCCCTCCCCTAAGGAGGGCGCCTTTTGCACTCATTGGGGACAGACTTACATGAGTGTTTGCAGATGTCAAAGGAATCATAGCCTAGCTGATATGCCTTAAAGCTTGACCAACGGTACGTCTCGAGTGAGTCGATTGCACTTTTCACAGGATTGAGATGGATATAATCGAGAAGCTGCACCGCCTGCGTGTCCGACTCAACAGCGACCCGCGAATAGCGATTATCAAACAGATGCCCCGTTCTCCCCGTTTTCCCATTGAAATACTTGTTTTAGTCTGTCCCTAATGAGCGGGGCGATGCACTGGCAGATAGTTTTAGTTAAAACGCTTCAGTATATTGAAGCGTTTTAGTATGCCTTTTACGGGAATCTTGCCGTTCGCCGAATATTTTCTTGCTATCATGCAAGTCGTAGGGTAAATCTCCGATCGCAAGGAGACACAAATGGTGAAAAAGTCACCGGAAAACACTACTCCCGCAATTGTGGACAACGTAGAGGCGCTTGAGGCTAAGCTCGCTCAGATGCGAGAGGCCCAGGCGCTTTTTGCTACGTACACGCAGGAGCAGGTCGACAAGATCTTCTATGAGGCCGCCATGGCCGCCAACAAGGCTCGTATCCCGTTGGCGAAGATGGCCATCGAGGAGACCGGCCGCGGCGTTCTTGAGGACAAGGTCATCAAGAACCACTACGCCGCAGAGTACATCTACAACGCTTACAAGAACACCAAGACCTGTGGCGTTCTGGAGCGCGACGAGGCTTACGGCATCACCAAGATCGCCGAGCCCATCGGCATCGTGGGCGCCGTCATCCCGACGACCAACCCCACCTCCACCGCGATCTTCAAGACGCTGATCAGCCTGAAGACCCGCAACGGCATCATCATCTCCCCGCACCCGGCAGCCGCCAAGTGCACCATCGCCGCCGCCAAGCTCGTGCTTGACGCCGCCGTCAAGGCCGGCGCCCCCGAGGGCATCATCGGCTGGGTCGATGTCCCCTCCATCGAGCTGACCAACATGGTCATGCGCGACGTCGACATCATCCTCGCCACCGGTGGCCCGGGCATGGTCAAGGCCGCCTACTCCTCGGGCAAGCCCGCCCTGGGCGTTGGCGCCGGTAACACCCCGGTCATCATCGACGACACCGCCGACGTGCTGCTCGCCGTCAACTCCATCATCCACTCCAAGACCTTCGACAACGGCATGATCTGCGCTTCCGAGCAGTCCGTGACCGTCATCGACACCATCTATGACCAGGTCAAAGCCGAGTTCCAGAAGCGCGGCTGCTACTTCGTCAAGCAGGGTGCCGAGATGGAGGCCCTGCGTGCCGCCATGTTCAAGAACGGCGCTCTCGATCACCGCATTCCCGGCATGGCTGCCGCCAAGATCGCCGAGCTCGCCGGCATCGAGGTTCCTGCCAAGACCAAGATCCTGATCGCCGAGGTCACCTCCACCGACCCCGCCAAGGAGGAGTTCTCCCACGAGAAGCTCTCCCCGGTCCTGGCCATGTATCACGCCAAGGACTTCCAGGAGGCCGTCGACAAGGCCGAGCACCTGGTGCTCGCCGGTGGCCCGGGCCACACCGCCTCTCTGTACGTGCACCCCGCCCAGGCCGAGAAGATCAGCCTGTTCGAGCACGTCATGAAGGCCTGCCGTATCGTCATCAACACCCCGTCCTCGCACGGCGGCATCGGTGATCTGTACAACTTTGGCATGAAGCCGTCTCTGACCCTGGGCTGCGGCTCCTGGGGCGGCAACTCCGTCTCCGAGAACGTTGGGGTGAAGCACTTGATCAACGTTAAGACTGTGGCCGAGCGCCGTGAGAACATGCTGTGGTTCCGCGCTCCCGAGAAGGTCTACTTCAAGAAGGGTTCCACGCCCGTCGCTCTCGACGAGCTCGGTACCGTCATGGGCAAGAAGCGCGCCTTCATCGTCACCGACCAGTTCCTCTTCAAGAATGGCAACACCCGCGCCATCGAGGCCAAGCTCGACGAGATGGGCATCGCCCACGACTGCTTCTACGACGTCGAGCCCGATCCGTCGCTGCAGTGCGCACGTCGCGGCGCCAAGCAGATGGCTCTCTTTGAGCCGGACGTCATCATCGCCGTCGGCGGTGGCTCCGCTATGGACGCCGGCAAGATCATGTGGATGATGTACGAGCACCCCGAGTGCAAGTTTGAGGACATGGCCATGGACTTCATGGACATCCGCAAGCGTATCTTCACTTTCCCCGAGATGGGCAAGAAGGCCTACTTCGTCGCCGTCCCGACCTCTTCGGGTACCGGCTCCGAGTGCACGCCGTTCGCCATCATCACCGACAAGGAGACCGGCATCAAGTGGCCGCTCGCCGACTACGCGCTGCTCCCCAACATGGCTATCGTCGACGCCGACAACTGCATGACCGCCCCGCGCGGCCTGACCGCTGCCTCCGGCATCGACGTCATGACCCACGCCATCGAGTCCTACGTCTCCATCATGGCTTCCGACTACACCAAGGGCCTCTCCGAGCGCGCTGCCAAGCTCGTCTTCGAGAACCTGCCCTCCAGCTTCACGAACGGCGCCAAGGACCCGCACGCCCGCGAGGAGATGCACAACGCCTCCTGCATGGCCGGTATGGCCTTCGCCAACGCCTTCCTGGGCCTCAACCACTCCATGGCCCACAAGCTCGGCGCTTTCCATCACCTGCCCCACGGCATCGCCAACGCCGTCATCCTGACCCGCGTTATGCGCTACAACGCCGCCGAGGCTCCCGTCAAGATGGGTACCTTCTCTCAGTATCCTTACCCCAACGCGCTGCACAACTACGCCGAGATGGCCAAGTACTGCGGCATTGAGGGCAAGGACGACAAGGAGGTCTTCGAGAACTTCATCACGAAGCTCGAGGAACTCAAGGACTTCATCGGCGTCAAGAAGACCATCGCCGACTACGGTGTCGACGAGCAGTACTTCCTCGACACCCTCGACGAGATGACCGAGCAGGCATTCAACGACCAGTGCACCGGCGCTAACCCGCGCTACCCGCTCATGAGCGAGATCAAGGAGCTCTATCTGGACGCCTACTACGGCCGCGAGCCTCAGGATTACGCCGTCTGCTAGTTCTAGCACGGTTTTTAACGGCGGGGGTGCACGGGTGTTTCACACACCCCCGCCGTCGCTTCTATCGCATCGTTGAAAGGATGCAACCATGCTGCTACCCGATTCCAAGACCGAGCTCGTCCGCCGTGGCAACAAGGTCGTTTACGACCTGGGCGACAAGATCGTCAAGGTCTTTAACGAGACCAAGCCCGTCTCCGACGTGTTCAACGAGGCTTTGAATCTTGCCCGCATCAATGAGTGCGGCATCCGCAGCCCCAAGGCTCTCGAGGTTTCCCAGCTCGAGAACGCCAACGGCTGGGCGCTCGTGACCGAGAAGGTCCCGGGTACCACCCTTGCCGAGAAGATGACTGCCGAGCCCCAGCGCTTCGGTGAGTACCTCGAGATGTTCGTCGACCTCCAGATCGAGATCCACGGCTACACCTCCCCGCTGCTCAACCGTCAGCGCGACAAGTTCGCCCGCATGATCGACAGCCTTGATCAGCTCAATGCCACCACGCGCTACAACCTTCAGGAGCGCTTGGACGGCATGACCAAGGAGTTCAAGGTCTGCCACGGCGATTTCAACCCCTCCAACGTCATCGTCGGCGATGACGGCCAGCTGTACGTCTGCGACTGGGCACACGCCACCCAGGGCTCCCCTGCTGCCGACGTTGCCACCACCTACCTGCTCTTTGCCCTCAACAGCAAGGATCAGGCCGAGGCCTACCTGGAGCTCTACTGCGACCGCGCCGACATGCCCATGCAGGTCGTGCGTCAGTGGACGAGCATCGTAGCCGCTTCCGAGCTCGCTCGTAAGCGCAACGTGAACGATGAGTTCCTTAAGAACTGGATCGACGTCGTCGATTATCAGTAATATCTGAGCGATTTATTTCGCATCGGAGGCACAAAGAGAACCCCGCAGCTCACATGGGCTGTGGGGTTTTCCTTTTAGCGATTGAGCACGCCGAGAAGACAAAAGGACGGCCCCGCATCTCCCCTATCTGGAGAAATGCGGGGCCGTCCCGTATATCGAACTACAAGCGAAATCGCCAATTAACGGCGTGCCGCCTTCACAAGCTTGGAAACCTTGGCAACGACCTCGTCGATCGCCACGTCCTCGCGCTCGCCCGTGGCACGGTCCTTGAGCTCGACGGTGCCGTTCTTAAGGCCACGCTTGCCGAGCACCACCTGATACGGGAAGCCCATAAGGTCGTTGTCGGCAAACTTAAAGCCGGGACGCTCATCGCGATCGTCGACGACGACCTCGATACCCTCGCTGCACAGGCCATCAACGATCTGCTCGCAGACAGAAGCGCACTCCTCCTTCTTGGGGTCGAGCGGAATCACCGCAACCTCGTACGGGGCAACGGAGACCGGCCAAACGATGCCGTGCTCGTCGTTGTGCTGCTCCACGACGGCAGCGAGCGAGCGAGACACGCCAACGCCGTAGCAACCCATGATAAGCGGCTTCTCCTTGCCGTCCTCGTCCATAAAGGTGGCACCCATGGCCTCGGAGTACTTGGTGCCCAGCTGGAAGACCTGGGAAACCTCGATGCCGCGGGCAGCAGAGAGCGGCTTGCCGCAGTGCGGACAGGGATCGCCGGCAACGACAGTAACCAGGTCGGCCCACTCATCGACGGTAAAGTCGCGATCGGGGCAGGCACCGGTAAAGTGATAGTCGACCTCGTTGGCACCGCAGGCCCACTGCCTGGACTCGCGCAGGCTCTCGTCGCACACCAGACGGATGCCCTCGGGCAGGTTGACCGGTCCGATAAAGCCCTTGTGCAGCCCGTTCGCCTGAAGCTCCTCGTCGGTCATCATGCGATAGCCCTTGCCAAAGACATGCTCGGCCTTGCAGTCATTGAGCTCGTGGTCGCCCGGGACAATGGCAGCGACCGGCTTGCCCTCGGCGTCGATCAACGCCAGCGACTTGCGCGTACCGTTCTCGGGGAAGCCGAAAAACTTGGCGACGGCCTCGATGGTGCCCATACCCGGAGTCTCGACCTTGGTAAGCGTGCCGTCGCCGGGGCCCTCGGTCACAACGACCTTGGTGCTTGCAGCCTCGTCATCGGCAGCAAAGCCGCAATCGTCGCAGTAGACGAGCGAGGCCTCGCCGGCGTCGGCCAGAGCCATGTACTCGACAGAGGTGTCGCCGCCGATCTCGCCAGAGTCGGCGACAACGGGCAGAGCCTTGATGTAGCAGCGCTCGCAGATGTTGGCGTAGGCCTGCTTCATCTTGTCATACTCCTCCTGCAGGCTCTCCTGCGTGGCAGAGAAGCTGTAGGCGTCCTTCATGATGAACTCGCGACCGCGCATCAGGCCAAAGCGGGGACGGAACTCATCGCGGAACTTGTCCTGAATGTGGTACAGGTTGACGGGCAGCTGCTTATAGGAGCGCAGCTCGTTGCGCACCAGGGCCGTGACGGTTTCCTCATGCGTGGGGCCCAGCACAAACTCGCGACCATGACGGTCGTCAAAGCGCACGAGCTCCTTGCCATAGGCATCGATGCGGCCGGACTCACGCCACAGCTCGGCATCGACCATAATGGGCATCATGAGCTCCTGGGCGCCGGCGGCGTCCATCTCGTCGCGCACGATGTTCTCGATCTTACGAATCGAGCGCCAAGCGAGCGGCAGATAGGAATAGAGACCGGCGGCCTCCTTGCGGATCATACCGGCACGAAGCAGCAGACGATGGCTTGCAAGCTCGGCGTCGGCCGGATCCTCTTTGAGCGTCGGCGCATAGAGCTTAGACATATACATTGCTCGGGTCATTTATTTCTCCTCAATTAGTTTGTCGACCTCGGCCATAAGCGCGTCGACAATTTGATCCTCAGCTACTTTACCAATGATCTGGCCATGCGAAAAGAGCAGGGCCAGACCACGTCCGCAAGCAACGCCCAGGTCGGCATCGGAAGCCTCACCGGGGCCATTAACGGCACATCCCATGACGGCAATCGAGAGCGGCGCGGTATAGTTCTTAAGCCGCTCGGTTACTTCCTCGGCGATAGGAATCAGGTTAACCTGACAGCGGGCGCACGTAGGGCACGAGACAATCTCGGGGCCGCGGCGACGCAGGCCCAACGACTGCAAAATTCCCCAGGCGACCGGCGGCTCCTCAACCGGATCGGCCGTGAGCGAGACGCGCATGGTGTCACCGATACCCTCAGACAGCAGGATACCAAGACCCACTGAGCTCTTGATGGTGCCCTGCAGCTTGGTACCTGCCTCAGTTACGCCCAGGTGAAGCGGAACGTGGGGAATCTCACGCGACAGGGCTCGATAGGTATCGAGCGTCGTCTGCACGCTATGGGCCTTGGCCGAAAGCACAATGTTCTTAAAGCCGCGGTCCTCAAAGTGCCGCACAAAGCGCTCGCTAGACATCACGAGCTTCTCGGGCTGCGTGAGGTCTTCGCGCTCGGCGATATCCTGCTCAAGCGAGCCCGCGTTCACGCCAATGCGAATCGCGCACCCAGCAGCGCCCGCGGCATCGATCACGGCATCGACCTTGGCCCAATCGCCAATGTTGCCGGGATTGATGCGGAGCTTGGCGGCACCGGCCTCAACGGCACCAATGGCGAGCTTATGGTTAAAGTGGATATCAGCGACGATCGGCACCGGGGACTCAGCACAGATGGTACGAAAGCCCTCGAGCGCGGCCTCGGTGGGTACACTCACGCGCACGATATCGCAGCCCGCCTGCGCCAACGCGCGAACCTGCCCAAGCGTTGCCTGGGCATCGGCGGTATCAGTGCAGGTCATAGACTGGACCACGACCGGCGCGCCGCCGCCGATCTGCACGCCGCCCACATGCACGGGGCGCGTCAGCTCGCGCGGCAAAGGATGGGATAAAGACAATCCAAACACTCCCCTACAGAATAAAACGAAGGATGTCGGAACGAAGCATATAGACAAACAGCAGTGCAAAGAGCGCGATGCCGACATAGCTGACGATTGTCTGCACTTTGAGCGGCAGCTCGCGGCCCGCAATCTTTTGAATGATCTCGATGACCAGCTTGCCGCCATCGAGTGGTGGGATGGGCAGCAGGTTCATAAAGCCAAGCGAGAACGAAATGAGGGCGGCAAACGAAAGGAACGTGGCAGGGCCGGCAGCAGCGGCCTGTGAGGACATAACGCTAATACCCACGATCGAAGAAGACTGATCGAGAATCTCCATCGTATGCTGCGGCTGGAGCAGGCGCATCACGCCATCCGCTGTCTGCACGACATAGGAGAACGACAGGCGAGCCGACGTGATGGGGTCTAAACGGACCACCTGCGTAGAGGCATACACACCTAGGCGCTCGTCCTCTTTGAGCGCAACCGTGGTCGAATGCTGCTTGCCGTCACGCTCGTACTCGATGGCGATATCGTCCTTACCGGCAGCCTTGCCGATGGCATCGTAGACATCCATCCAAGTGGAACATGAGACACCGTCAACCGAAAGGATCGCGTCACCGCCCTCGATACCCGCCTTGGCGGCAATAGACCCCTCGTCAACCTGACCGATCACGTTGGTATCCATCGGCACGGTGACACCCGCAATGGAATAGATGCTCATAAGGAGCAAAAAACCCGTCAAGATATTGACGATAATGCCCGCGAGCAGCATAAAGGCGCGCTTGAGAAAGCCTTGGCCAAGATAGGTGTGCGAGCGCTCTTGCGCAAGGAACTCGGCCTCGCCGCACGGCAGCTCCCACACATCGCCCTCGGCAGTCGCATGTTCGCGATCGAAACGGCGACCATCAAAGGTGGTATAGCCTGCCTTGTCTCGCGGCAACGTCTGATATTTGGTGGGATAGTAGCTCGGCGAGGGCTTCTCCCCTTCCTCATACCAGGGCGCGATGGAGCCCCAGCCCAGCAAAAGGGCGCATGCCTCGAGCACATCCTCCTCGGAAAGCTCGAGCTCGACAGCAAGGTCGGCCACGGTCACGCGACCATGACGATAGATAGCCGCGAGCACGCGGTCGGCGCACGAAACATCGGTCGGATCCATACCGCAGATGGCAGCGTAGCCACCCAGCAGCAGCGGGGTCACGCCAAACTTGGTTCCAATGCGACGCGACGTGTAATGGATGTCAAAGCGGCACGGCAGACCCAAAAAGAACTCGGTCACACGGACGCCGCAGGCGCGCGCCGCCAAAAAGTGGCCGCCCTCGTGCAAAAACACGAGGACGGAAAGCATCAGCAGGCCCCAAAAGACCGATGAGAGAACGCTCAGAACAGTATCCATAAAACGAAAAAGCAATCCTTATGGGTTAGGAACGGGTTGCGGCGAGCACCTGCGCAGCCTTTTCACGCGCCCACGCATCGATGTCGCGAAGCTGCTCAAACGAATCGACCACCTGCATATCGTGGGCGTCCATGCAGGATTCCACAATGCGATCGATATCGGTAAAGCTGCAGCCATCGTGCAGGAAGGCATCGACGGCGACCTCGTTGGCGGCATTGAGCACGCACGGCATGGTGCCACCCGTCTTGCCGGCACGCTCGGCCAGTGCCAGACAGCGGAAGGTATCCATGTCGGCAGCATCAAACGTGAGCTGCCCCAGCTCGCGGAAATCGATACGAGGCGCCGGAGTATCCCAACGCTCGGGATACGAGAACGCGAACTGGATGGGAATACGCATGTCGGATGCACCGAGATGCGCCATCACGGAGCCGTCGGCGAACTCGACCATAGAGTGAATCTTGGACTGACGCTGCACGACCACGTTAATGAAATCGAGGTCGCAGTTAAACAGATGCATGGCCTCAATGCGCTCCAGGCCCTTGTTCATGAGGGTGGCGGAGTCAATGGTGATCTTGGCACCCATGGCCCACGTGGGATGCGCGAGGGCATCGGCACGCGTCACGCGATCGAGCTCGTCGCGCGTGCGGCCAAAGAACGGACCGCCCGAGCAGGTGAGCCAAATGCAGTGGGCCTCGCGCGGGTTCTCCCCCAGATAGCACTGGTAGATGGCGGAATGCTCAGAGTCGACCGGAATAAGCTGGCCCGGTTGCGCCAACGGCATAAGCAAGTCGCCACCGACGACAAGGGACTCCTTGTTGGCAAGGGCAAGGCGCTTATTCGAGGTCAAGGCCGCATGGCTCGCCTCGAGACCGGCGGCGCCCACAATAGCGACGAGCACACAGTCGACATCGTCGCGACGCGCGAGCTCGCAAACCGCCTGCGCGCCAACGCCGAGCTGTGTGCCCTCGGGCAACTCCTGCAGCACGGCGTCATCGCCATGAGCGACATCGGCAACGGCAACCGCCGGAACCGAGAACTCGCGGGCAGCGGCAACGAGCTCCGAGGTGCTGGAATTAACGGACAGCGCCGTCACCTGCAGGCGATCGGCATGCTGGCGGCACACATCGAGCGCCTGGGTGCCGATAGAGCCCGTACAACCCAGGATGGCAACGCGAAGGCGTCCATCGGGGCCATACGTCGTCTGGAAGGACATTACAGCACGCCTCCGATCATCAGCAACAGCTGTGCGGTGATGCAACCGAAGATAAGCGAATCGCTACGATCGAGCATTCCGCCGTGGCCCGGGATAAGGTTGCCGGAATCCTTGACGCCCACACCGCGCTTGATGCGCGACTCGATAAGGTCGCCGATAACGCCCAGAATGGACACGACCACGCCGCATAGCAGCGCATAGGGCAGGCTGAGCTTGTAGAAGTGCGTCGCCCACAGGATGAGCCAAATCAAAACCGAGCCCAAGATGCCGCCGGCAAACCCCTCCCAGCTCTTTTTGGGGGAGATCTTGGGAACCATCTTGTGCTTGCCGATACGGCTGCCCACGATGTAGGCAAACGAATCGGAGACCCAAAGGGACGCGCAAACGCCCACTGAAAGCAGGGCGCCGGCAAAACCGGGCACGGCATCGCGCAGCAGCACGATAGCCGACAGCATAAAGCCAGTGTAGATGGGACCCATGAGCGTCACGGCCACATCAGAGATGCGGGTACGCGGCGACCAGACATACCAAATGCCCACAGCGAGCATCAAGGCAAAAAGCAGGGCATTCAGCAACATCGAATCGCCCAACGCCGACAGCGGAAAGAGTACGGCGGCAGCGATACCCATGCGTTCGTTAGCCATCTTGCCATCGAGCCTTGTCATACGGAAAAACTCATAGCAGCACAGACCGCTCATGACAGAAACAAAGATGGCCGTGGGCACGATACCCAAAACCAGGCACAGGATAAAGACAACGGCGTAGACGATACCGGCGGCGGCACGGGTAATAAAGCCCGCCAGCCACGAACCGGTGCCGCTCTTCGCTGCAGGCGCTCCCGCAGTGGCAGCCTTGCGCGCAGGCGCCGCGGAAACTGGCGTCTTGGGAGCAGATGCCTTGGGACGATCGGACACGATTAAGCCTCCTCGGTCTTGCTCAGTCCACCAAACCTACGGTCACGGCCCTGATAGGCCAAAATGGCGTCGACAAGGCCCCAACGATCAAAGTCGGGCCAATAGGTATCGGTGATGTAGAATTCGGAATAAGCCACCTGCCACAGCAGATAGTTCGAAAGGCGCAGCTCACCAGAGGTGCGAATCACAAGTTCGGGATCGGGAAGACCGGCGGTATAGAGGTGGGAAGCCACCATGTCGTCATCAATTGCGGCAGGATCGATCTTACCGGCGGCAGCGTCGGATGCGATCTGACGGACAGCGCGGGTAATCTCGGCACGCGCGCCGTAGTTGACGGCAAGCGCCAGCGTCATACCGGTGTGATCGGCGCACTCGGCAAGACCGCGCTCAAAAACGTCGCGAGTCTTCTTGGGCAGCGCGGAAATGTCACCCAAAAAGACTACGCGCACATTTTCGCGCTTCAGAAGCGGCAGCTCGTCGATAAACGTCTTGGCAAACAGGTGCATCAGAACGTTGACTTCGTGCTGCGGTCGATTCCAGTTTTCGGTCGAAAATGCATAGGCCGAAAGCACGTCGACGCCCAGGCGCACGCAGGCGGTAATGATCTCGCGCAGCGAGACGATACCCGCCTTGTGGCCCTCGGTGCGTGCAAGACCGCGCGACGTGGCCCAACGACCGTTGCCGTCCATGATGCACGAGATATGGTGCGGAATGTTATTGAGGTCAAGGTCGGAAAAACCGACGCCCGCAGGGGCGTCGGCAAAGTACTCGACCAGTTTATGCTCGTCGTATTGCACCTTAGATCTCCATGACCTCGGCTTCTTTTTCCTTCAGAAGCTCCTCGACCTTGGCGACATATTCATCGGTATGCTTCTGGACCTTGGCCTGCTCGCGACGTACGTCGTCCTCGGTGAGCTCCTCATCGCGCTCGAGCTTGTTGTTGAAGTCGCGACGGATGTTACGGATAGACACCTTGGCCTGCTCGGCGTACTCGCGGCACTCCTTGACGAGCTCGCGACGGCGCTCCTCAGTGGGAGCCGGGAACGGAAGACGAACGACGGTGCCATCGGAGTTGGGGGTAATACCCAGATCGGAAGCGCCGATGGCCTTGACGATAGCATTGATGAGCGCCTTATCCCACGGCTCGATGAGCAGCATGTGAGCCTCGGGGGTCTTGACGGCGGCAACCTGCGTGACCGGCGTGGGGACACCGTAATAATCGACGGTGATGTCGGACAGAATGTTGGCGTTGGCACGACCGGTACGGACCTTGGAGAAGTTATGCTTGAGGGACTCGAGCGACTTGTCCATATGGGCGGTGATGTTCTCTGCCATGCTTAATCCTCCTGATAGACGAGCGTGCCGACGGGCTCACCCGCGAGCGCGCGCTTGACGGTGTCCTCGCCATCGATGTTGAGGACCAAAATAGGCATACGGTTATCCTGGCACAGGGCCGTAGCTGTGGAATCCATAACCTGCAGACCGCGAACGAGAACCTCGTGATAGGTAATCTTGTCAAAACGGACGGCATCGGCGCACTTGACGGGATCCTTGTCGTAGATGCCGTCAACCTTGGTGGCTTTAATCAGAATCTCGGCGCCGATCTCGCACGCACGAAGAGCCGCGGCGGTGTCGGTCGTAAAGTACGGATTGCCCGAACCGGCGGCAAAAATAACGACGTTGCCCTTGGAAAGGTGGTTGATGGCGCGACGGCGAATATAGGGCTCGCAGATCTCGTTCATCTGGATAGCGCTCATCACACGGCAAGGAACGTCGTTATGCTCGAAAGCATCCTGCAGGGCGAGCGCGTTCATAACGGTCGCGAGCATGCCCATGTAGTCGGCCTGAGCACGCTCCATGCCACCGGCAGCGCCTGCCATGCCGCGGAAAATATTGCCGCCGCCGACAACGACGCCGACCTCATGGCCAACGGCGAGCAGCTCCTTGACCTGCTTGGCAAGATGATCGGTAACCTTGGGGTCGATGCCATATTGGCCGTCGCCCATCAGCGCTTCGCCGGAAAGCTTCAGAAGCACGCGTTTATATCGGATGTCGGACAAAGCGATCCTCCTTTAGATTGAACTCTCAACATTCTATCAAAGGCACTAAGAAGAGCCATGAAAAAGCAGGCTGTGAGTAAAACCCACAGCCTGCTCATTACCAGCTACAAGAGCTTATTTACTCGCCACGGACCAGACGGTCAAAGGCAACGACGGTAATGGTGTCGCCGAGCTCCTTGGAGACTTGCTCAGCGTACTTCTTGATGGTGAGGGAGCTGTCCTTGATGAACTCCTGCTCGGTGAGCACGGACTGCTTGTAGAACTTCTCCAGACGGCCGACAGCCATCTTCTCCTGAATGGCCTCGGGCTTACCGGACTCGGCAGCCTGAGCCATGTAGATCTGCTTCTCGTGCTCGACGGTCTCGGCCGGGACCTGATCGCGGGTAGCGCAGATCGGGGCGACGGCGGCAACCTGAAGAGCAACGTCGTGAGCGAAGGTCTTGAAGGACTCAGCCTGAGCGGTCTCAGCCTTCTCGAAGGCAAACTCGACGAGGACGCCGATCTTACCACCCATGTGGATGTAAGAAGCGAGCGCGCCGTTCTCGGCCTTGCGGGCGGCGAAACGGGAGATCTTCATGTTCTCGCCCATGATGTGAATCATCTCGGTGAGCTCGGAGGAAACGGTCTCCTCGCCCATCGGCTTCTCGAGCAGAGCGTCGACGTCAGCAGGCTCGGTGGTAGCGACAACCTCAGCGACCTTGGAAGCAAAGCCGGTGAACTTGGCGTTGGAGCCAACGAAGTCGGTCTCGCAGGAGAGCTCGAGCAGAGCGCCGGTCTTGCCATCCTCGGAGACGAACGCGGCGACAGCGCCCTCGTTGGTCTCACGACCAGCCTTCTTGGCAGCCTTGGCAAGGCCGTTCTTACGCAGAACGTCGACAGCGGCGTCCATGTCGCCGTCAGCCTCGACGAGAGCCTTCTTGCACTCCATCATCGGGGAGTCGGTCATCTCGCGGAGCTGCTTGACCATAGCGGCGGTAATCTGGGCCATTGTGGTTCCTTTCAAAGAGATGAAAAAGAATTAACTAAGACTGATTTACTCGGCCTTGGGCTCAGCGGCCATCTCGGCCTCGGAGACCTGCTCCTTGCCGGAGCCAGCGAGGCAGGCGTCAGCCATGAGCTCGCACATAAGGGTGACAGCGGAGATAGCGTCATCGTTGCAGGGGATGCCGTACTCGACCTCGTCGGGATCGGAGTTGGTGTCGATCAGGGCGACGACGGGGATGTTCAGGCGCTGGGCCTCCTTGATGGCGTTCTCCTCGCGCTTGGTGTCGATGACGAAGAGAGCCTGGGGCAGGCCCTTCATGTCGCGGGCGCCACCGAGGTTGGTCTGGAGCTTGGTGAGCTCCTTGCCGAGCACAGCCTGCTCCTTCTTGGGGAGCACTGCCATGCGGCCGTCCTCGACCATGGCCTCGAGCTCCTCCATGCGGTTGATGCGGGAGCGGATGGTGACGAAGTTGGTCAGCATGCCGCCGAGCCAACGCTGATTGATGTAGGGCATGTTGGCGCGCTCAGCAGCGTTCTTGACGGCCTCCTGAGCCTGCTTCTTGGTGCCGACGAACAGCACGTTGCCACCCTTGGCGACGTTCTTGACGAAGGTGTAGGCCTGGTCGGCGTCGAGGATGGTCTGCTTGAGGTCGAGGATGTAGATGCCGTTGCGCTCACCGAAGATGAACGGCTTCATCTTGGGGTTCCAGCGACGGGTCTGGTGACCGAAGTGGCAGCCGGCCTCGAGCAGGGTGCGGATATTAATCTTGGTAGCCATGTTAAACCTCCTGTGGTTTGCCTCCGCGCGGGGTCATCCTCCAAAACCAACCCGGACATGTGCTACCAAAGCCCGGGCACCACGGTATGAAGTAGCCGCGCGTGCGTGATAAAAACCTGTTGCCGTGAAGCAACCCGATGAATGATAGCAGGAATGCATCTTCCTGCCAACCCGCAATCAAAACCACACACCTGAGTGCGGCGCAGGACGTCCCAGCCACTATTCGCCGCGGGGATGGGCTTGAGCCACGGCCCGCTTAAGCCGATCGGGCGTGAGATGCGTGTAGATCTGCGTCGTGGACAGGCTCGCATGACCCAGCAGCTCTTGAACCGAGCGCAGGTCCGCACCGCCCTCGAGCAAGTCGGTCGCAAAGGTATGGCGCATCGCATGCGGGGCGATGTCGGCCGGAATGCCGGCGAGCGTCGCCAGCGTATGGAACCGCCGCCGAAGCATGGCAGCGCTCATGCGATTGCCGCGCGCCGATATAAGCAGCGGATGCGGCCCGGTAGCGGGGTCACGGCGCTTTGCCCGAGCGAGCAACTCCGGCCTCCCCTCCTCAATATAGAGGCGCGTCGCCTCGAGCGCACGACGATACAGAGGGACGATACGTTCTTTGCTCCCCTTGCCCCACAGGCGCAGCGTGCATTCGGACCAAGAGATGGACTCCACATTGAGTGCTGCGAGCTCAGAGATACGGGCGCCGGATGCATAGAGCAGTTCGAGCATCGCCGCATCGCGCAGTCCCGCGGGAGTTGAGGTATCGGGGGCTTTGAGGAGCGCCTCCACCTGTTGGTTCGTCAGCACACCGGGCAGATCGCGCGGGAGCTTGGGCGAGGAAATTGCCGAGACCGCATCGCCCTCCACGACCCCCTCGGCAGCCATCCATCGATAGAGCGATCGGATAGCCGACAGATGCGCCGCAAGCGTTCGGGGAGCAACCTGCTCACGCGAAAGCTCGGCAAGATAGCGACGAATGGTGCGCACGTCGGCAGCGAAAGCATCGATATCCTCGCGCTCGCACCAGGCAGCAAAGCGCTCCAGCCTCGAGCCATAGGCCGTCACCGTGTTGGGAGAAAGTCCCTCGACACGTGCGATATAGGCGATAAACGAGTCGACGGTGTCGTACAGGTCAAAGGCTATGAACGGTCGCCTCCAAACAGATCGGGGCGAGTTGCCAGATAGGCATCAAGAGCCTCGAGCGCACGGTCCGCATAGGCCTGGTAGCGGTCGCGCTTACTGCGGCGCTTGCCGTCCTCGAGCGGCGGCACCAAGCCAAAGTTGACGTGCATGGGCTGATAGCCCACCGTTGCCGGATCGGTCGCATAGCCCACGAGCGCGCCCAGGGCGCCCACGCGCGGCAGCTCGACGCCCGCGGCACCGATAGCCTCGGCATAGGTGTTGAGCGCCGCGAGCAGACCGGTCGCCACGGCCTCCATATAGCCCTCGGTGCCGGTGATCTGACCGGCCAGGCGCACGCCGGTACCGGGCACGGCAAAGGTGCCATCGAGCACGTGCGGGGCGTCGACAAAGGTATTGCGGTGCATGACACCGTAGCGGAAGAACTCAGCGTTCTCCAGGCCCGGCACCATATGGAAGACGCGCTTCTGCTCGCCAAAGGTCAAGTTGGTCTGGAAGCCCACCAGGTTATAGGCGGTCTTCTCCTTATTCTCGGCACGCAGCTGAATCGCCGCCCAGGGACGACGACCGGTTCGCGGATCGGTGAGGCCGACAGGCTTCATGGCGCCAAAGCGAATGGCGTCCTTGCCGGTGCGCGCAACTTCCTCGGCAGGCTGGCAGGCCTGGAACAGATCGCCGCCCTCAAAGTCCTTGAGCACCACGCGGTCGGCCGTGGTAAGCGCCTCGATAAAGGCCTCGTACTCCTCCTTATTGAGCGGAGCGTTGAGATAGTCGCCGCTCCCCTGCTCCTCGTAGCGCGACTGCGAGAACAGCACGTCCATATCGAGCGTGGAGGCATCGACGATCGGCGCCGCGGCATCGAAGAACGCAAGGGCGTCGCCACCGACGAGCTTCATGACCTCTTCGCTCAGCGCCGGCGAGCACAAGGGGCCGGCGGCAATGACCACGTGACCTTCGGGAATCTGCGTGACCTCGCCGTGAATGATCTCGATATTGGGACGGGCGGCAACCTCGGCCTCGACAAACTCGGAAAACTTGACGCGGTCGACCGCCAAGGCGCCACCGGCGGGAACAGCCGCGCGATGGGCGCAATCGAGCAGGACTGAACCCATGCGCTCAAGCTCGGCCTTCAGCAATCCAGCCGCGGAATCCGGACGGGTCGACTTAAACGAATTGGAACAGACGAGCTCTGCCAGGTGATCGGTATGGTGGGCCGGGGAGCTAACCTGGGGGCGCATCTCGCACAGCCTTACGGCGAACCCGCGATCTGCCAGCTGAATCGCGCACTCCGAACCCGCCAGACCGCCACCGATAACCGTCACCTGATCAAACAGCATCTGCAAACACCTTTCTAATTGACATGTTTTCCATTGTGACCGAAGGGTGTCTGAGCGTGAAGGGCAAACTTGGAGGGCGCATACCTTCCATCCATCATGCGCTCGATAAGACCATCGAGCTCAAGCGAACCCAGGAGTTTGAGTACGCCGACGGCATCGAGCGAGACGAGCGCCGCGATGTCGTCGACCTTGAGCGGAGAGGCTATGAGCGCATGCATCACGGTCTGCTGTGTTTGATCCAGGTCGGCAATGCCGGGAGCATCGGGGCGCGAGTAGCGCAGGGTGCCGTAGATGCGTGAAATAGCCATCTCGATAGATTCCTCGTCGATGATGCAGCAGGCACCGTTCGCAATGAGGTAATTCGTGCCACGCGACTCGGGCGATAGGATCGACCCTGGCACGGCAAGAAGTTCTCGCCCCAAATCCATAGCAGCCTCGGCTGTAGAAAACGTCCCGGAAGGCATACCCGCCTCGGATACAAAGAGGGCTTGCGACAGGGCCGCGATTACGCGATTGCGGCGCGGAAAGGCAAACTTGCGCGGACCCATGCCCCACGGAGAGATCGACACGACCGCGCCACCCGTATCGAGCGTGCGCGTAATAAGCCCCGCGCTCGAACGCGGGTAGACCACGTCGGCGCCCGTCCCCAGCACCACGACGTGTTTGCCGCCGGCATTGACCGCAGCCCAACCCGAGGCCTGGTCACAACCGACCGCGCCGCCCGAAACTACCGTCACGCCCGCCTCGACCGCAACCTTTGCCGCAAGCTCTGCCACGGCAAGACCATACGGAGAGGCCTTGCGCGCGCCGATGATGGAGAGCGCGGGCGTCGAAAGCACCTCGGGGTTGCCGCGCACATAGAGTGTCTGGGGTACATCAGAAAGCTCCAAAACGGTCTCGGGATACAACGCGTCACCTGGATGCAGCTCGAAGGTCCCCTCGGCCATCATTGGTCCCTCCTTCCCTGGTACATCGCCGCCTCGAGCACGTGGTCCTGCGTCACTTGCTCGCTCTCGGCGACGTCGGCGATGGTACGCGCGATACGCACCAGGCGCACGATGCCGCGGCCCGTGAGATGCGTGCGCTTCGACAGGCCGAGCACACACCTTTCCGCCGCATCATCGAGCTCAAAGGTCGAAACGACGCCGTCAATGGACCGTGTCTCGTCATCCTCGGCCTCGGCATCAGCATCGTCCATACGGGATTCGCGCCAAGCGCGAAAAGCGCGACCGCGCACAACGTAGTCACGTAACTCAGCTGACGACATACCCTCCGCGCCCTCGATAATCACCTGAGGGTCGGGACGGGTCACATCGATCATCATGTCGATACGGTCGGCCAAAGGACCGCGCAGTTTAGACCGATAGCGCTCGACCATCGCCGCCGAGCAGCGACACGGTACCTCACGATCGCCCAAAAAGCCGCAGGGGCAGGGATTGCTCGCAGCCAGCAGCTGAAAGCGCGACGGGAAGGTAAAAGCCCCGTCGACGCGTACGATCCTGACGTAGCCGCGTTCGATGGGCTGACGCAGCGTCTGCAGCACACCCGTGGGAAACTCAGCAAGCTCGTCCAAAAAGAGCACGCCGCCATGAGCAAGGCTGATCTCACCCGGGTGCACCGGGCGCCCACCGCCGATAAGACCTGCGGTCGAAATACTGTGATGGGGACTGCGGAAGGGCCGGTGCCCTGCCAACAAGCCATCAATGTTCTCACCCAAAACCGAATGGATGCACAGCGCCTCCTGTTGATCCTCAACGGAAAGCTCGGGCAGGATGCCGGTCATACGACGCGCGAGCATCGTCTTGCCCGATCCCGGGGACCCGATCATGAGCAAGCCGAGTTCTCCTGCCGCCGCAAGCGCCATGCCGCGCTTGGCGACCTCCTGCCCCAGTACGTCGGCATAGTCGAGCTCGGGCTCAAAGGTCGCCTCGAGCACTTCAGAATCCAAGTAGTGCCGCGCGGCATCGCCCATGCCATGGGCAAGCTGAGACAAATGATCGATGAATCCACAATCCACGCCCGCAAGCGGCACATGCTGATCGGACCTGCCGGCGATAAAGGACAGCCCCATATCACGCGCCAATAGCTGAAACGCCACCTCGCCCTTGACAGGAAGCACCGTACCGTCCAAGCCAAGCTCACCAGCGATAAGACAACGATCGAGGTTGTCGCGGGGAATCTGACCATCGGCCGCCAATACCGCGATGGCGATGGGCAGATCAAAGCCGCTACCGGTCTTGCGAATATCGCCGGGCGCCAGATTGACCGTAATGCCCGAGCGCGGGATCTCGAACCCGGCGGAGCGCATCGCACAGCGAATACGACCGCGTGACTCCATCACCTCCATACTCGGAATGCCGAGCATCTGAATGCCCGGAACGCCGCCGGCAAGCGAGACCTCGACCGTGACGGGAATCGCCTCGACGCCGCGGATGCAGGCCGCGTGAACGGCAAACGTCTCGAACGCCATCACGACACCTGCCAATCGAACGCATTGTACTGATGCTCGATCTCGGCGATATGCCCGCCGCGGATGGTGACGCCCACGGCATCGAAGCGAATCGCCTTGAGTGGATAATGTTCCATGAGGTAGCAACTTGCGATGCGGCGGTAGCGGCGTTGCTTTTGGGCGTCCACGGCCTCCTCGGGAAAGACCCGCGTGCTGCAATCCAGTGCGACGCGTCTGGTCTTGACCTCGGCCATCACCACGACATCGTCGAGCTCATCGAGCAGCACCAGATCGGCCTCGCCCTCGGTGCAACGATAACCCTGCTCCAGCAAGGTGTAGCCGCGCTCGTTAAAGTAGTCGATGGTGATCAGCTCGCCCAGCATGCCCAGCTCGCGGGGACTGAGTCCCTTGATAAACTCGGGCGTCATCGCCCCGCAGTCGAGCTCGCCGTTTTCCCAACGCTCCTTGAGCTGCTGCGTCTTGCTCTTTTTGCTTGCGGCACTCATGGGGTCTCCTTTCCCGCACGCTGCATTGCCCCGATGATGAGGGCACCTTTCATGCGGGTAAGTACCGGAAGCAAACCAAAAGCTGACCAAATGCCGTCAAAAAACGGGCCGTACGCAGCAATGGTGTTGCATACGGCCCGCTACCAGCAGGTTTATAAAACCCCTGAGGTCCCTGTCTCCACAATTGACCTAGAAAAGGCGCTCAGTCTGCAGAAAGTTTCCGCAAAAGCTCACGCGGTGCAGCGGACAAAGTCCATGTTTGCGAATGGCCTCGATGTGCTCGGGGCTTGCGTAGCCTTTCGATTCGGCCAAATGGTACTCGGGATACTCGGCATCGTACTCGACCATCATCTCGTCACGCGTGACCTTGGCCATGATGGACGCCGCGGCGATACAGGCGATCTTGGCATCGCCCTTCACCACGTCGCGCTCGTTGGGAACGGCGCCCAAGGGGTTACCGTCCATAAGCACGCAATCGGGCTCGAGCCCCGTATCGGCCACGGCGCCCGCGACAGTGGCTCGAATGGCGCGGGCCATGCCCATCTCATCGATATCCTTAGGCGCGATATGGCAAAAACCAATTGCCGTCGCCACCTCGGCAATCTTCACTGAGAGCAACTCGCGGCGCGCCGGCGTGAGCTTTTTGGAATCGTTGATGCCCCAGACGCGCGGCTCCATAGGAAGGCAGACGGCGCATACCGTCAAAGGACCGGCCACCGATCCGCGACCCACCTCGTCGACGCCCACGACCAAACCATCACCGCCGAGCTCATGCATAAGCTGATACATGCCGTTGACGCGCTCGCGCTCGGCAAGCTCCTTGGCATGACGCTTAAGGGCACGCTCGCAAGCCTTGATCACCTGCTGGCGCGGATCCTCGCGATAATGCTCCACGAGGGCGGGAATCTCCTCGAACGTGGCGCTCGCCAACTCACCGGCAACCTGCGATGCCGAAACCGAGCTCGTCATGTTGGCCATACCAGGCCCTCCTTGCATGCAAATCAGATAAAAAGAAGGGCCACCCGAAGGTGACCCTTGTGTCCAAACGAGTGGACAGACGCTGCGATCTTCTTAGCGCTTCTCGGGGATGCGAGCAGCCTTGCCCACCTTGTCGCGGAGGTAGTACAGCTTGGCGCGACGGACGCGACCATGGCGAACGACCTCGAGCTTGGCGATCTTGGGGCTGTGAAGCGGGAAGGTACGCTCAACACCGACACCGAAGGACATCTTGCGGACGGTGAAGGTCTCGCGGGCACCGGCGCCGGCCATGCGGATGACGTCGCCCTGGAAAACCTGGATGCGCTCGCGGTCGCCTTCCTTAATGCGGTAGTGAACCTTGACGTTGTCGGCGACGCGAACCTGAGGAATGTCCTCGCGGATCTGCTGACGCTCGATTGCGCGGATGTAATCCATGTGCAATTCCTTACTCTTCTAGAGGTGCCGTACCACCTTGGCCGGCACGTAGTTGAACAAACGTATTCGAGTATACACGCGCGGGTTTCTGCTGCAAGAACAATTTTTTGCGCAGACAAAAAGACAAAACCCGCACATGATAACCGCCCGCTTCACGAATGAGACGGGCGGTATGAAGGGGGGGCTACGCTAGGCGTCTAAACGCTAAACGCTAGGCGGAACGCTTGGCCTCGAGCTTGGCCTGGGCGGCAGCTAGGCGCGCGAGGGGCACGCGGTAGGGCGAGCAGGACACATAGTCCACGTCGGCCACGTTAAACAGGCCCTTGATGGACTTGGGGTCGCCGCCGTGTTCGCCGCACACGCCAAAGTGCATGTCGGGATTGGTGGCGCGGCCCTTCTCGACGGCCAAGCGCACGAGCTCCAGCACCGCCGTGTCGATGGTCTCGAAGGGGTTGTCCTTCAGGATCTTCTTGTGCAGGTACAGCGGAATGAACTTGGCCTCGGCATCGTCGCGGGAGAAGCCGAAGGTCGTCTGGGTGAGGTCGTTGGTGCCAAAGCAGAAGAAATCTGCGTGATGGGCGATCTCGTCGGCGACCATGCAGGCGCGCGGCAGCTCGAGCATCGTGCCCACGGGAATGTTGAGCTCGACACCTTCCTCGGAGGAAACCTCGGCGATGGCACGCTCAATGACCTCGCGGGTCTGGACATGCTCTGCCGTGATGGAAACGAGCGGAACCATGATCTCGGGGCGTGGGTCGACACCATCCTTGATAAGGCGGGCAGCAGCCGTGGCCACGGCGCGGACCTGCATGAGCGGCAGATCGCCAAAGACGACGGACAGGCGCACGCCGCGCAAGCCCAGCATGGGGTTGGACTCGACCATGCCGTCAATGCGACGTAGGCGGGCGCGCAGGGCAGTGAGCTCCTCCTCGGGAGCGCCGGCGGCCTCCTTCTTGGTGATGGCGACCTCGAGCTCGCGAGGATTATCCAGGAACTCGTGCAGCGGCGGATCAAGCAGGCGAACGACCACATCGCGACCGGACATGGTCTTGAACATGGCTAGGAAGTCCTCGGTCTGGACCTTGAGCAGGTCGGCCAGGGCCTGCTGCTTCACGGCCTCGTCGTCGGACAGGATGAAGCTCTGGATGATGTTCTTACGATCGCCCAGGAACATGTGCTCGGTGCGGCACAGGCCGATGGCCTCGGCGCCAAACTCGAGGGCGAGTGCGGCATCCTCAGGGTTGTCGGCGTTGACGCGCACATGGTTGGCGTGGCCACAGGTCTCGTCCAGGCGAATCTCGTCGGCCCAGGACAGGATGGTGTCCAGATCGCCGGTGAGTTCAGCGGAGACCAAATCGACAGCGCCATCGACGACGATGCCCTGGGTACCGTCGATGGAGATGACATCGCCCTCGTGCAGTACGCGGTCGCTGCCATCGATGTGCACGACCTTCTCGGCGGCGTCGATGTGGAAGCGCTCGACACCGCAGACGCAGGGTGTACCCATGCCGCGGGCGATAACGGCCGCGTGGCTCGTCTTGCCACCATGGCTGGTGAGGATGCCCTCGGCAGCGACCATGCCCTTCAGATCGTCGGGGTTGGTCTCCCAGCGAACCAGGATAACCTTGTGACCCTCGTTGGCGCGCGCGACGGCGTCATCGCTCGAGAACACAACCTCGCCCACGGCGGCACCGGGGCTGGCGTTAAGGCCGGTAGCAAGTGCCTCATACTTCTTGGAGGCATCGAACTGCGGGTGCAGGAGCTGATCGAGCTGTGCGGGGTCGATGCGCCCCACGGCTTCCTCGCGCGTGATCAGGCCCTCCTCGACCATCTCGATGGCGATGCGCAGGGCGGCCGTGGCGGTACGCTTGCCCACGCGGGTCTGGAGCATCCAGAGCTTGCCCTGTTCGATGGTGAACTCGATATCGCACATATCGCGATAATGATCCTCGAGGGTCAGGAACACGCGCTCGAGCTCCTCACCTGCAGACTCGAGGCCCGGGGTGGTCTTGAGGTCGGCGATGGGCTCGGTATTGCGGATGCCGGCGACGACGTCCTCGCCCTGGGCGTTAACCAGAAAGTCGCCGTAAAACTCCTTGGTGCCGTCGGCCGGGTTGCGCGTGAAGGCGACGCCGGTCGCGGAGGTCTCGCCCTTATTGCCAAAGGCCATAGCCTGAACGTTGACGGCGGTGCCGAGTTCGTCGGAGATACCATGCTGCTTGCGGTAGATGCAGGCGCGCTCGTTCATCCAGCTGCCAAAGACGGCCTGGATGGCAAGACGCAGCTGGAGCTCCGGGTCGTGCGGGAAGACGGGCTTGCCGTCAGCGACCTCGAGCTCGGGGTACAGGGCGGCCTCGACGTTGTCGGAGAAGATCCCCTTGAAGGTCTCGACGAGCCCCTGCAGGTCCTCGGCCGAAAGCTCGGAATCGACGCGAACGCCGGCGACCAAGCGTGCCTGGGTCAGAGCGTTCTCGAACAGGTCGGCGTCGACGCCCATGACGACGTTGGAGAACATCTGGATAAAGCGGCGGTAGCTATCCCAGGCAAAACGCGGGTTTTGCGTCTGGGCGATAAGGCCCTGAACGGAATCGTCATTGAGGCCCAGGTTGAGGACTGTGTCCATCATACCGGGCATGGAGAACGGAGCGCCCGAGCGAACCGACACGAGCAGCGGGTCGGAGGCGTCGCCGAGCTTCTTGCCACAACGGGCCTCGAGGTCCGCCTCGGCGGCAACGATCTCATCGAGTGCGCCCTCGGGCCACACGTTGCCGGCACCGGAGTACTCGACACAAGTCTGGCAGGTAATGGTAAAGCCACCGGGAACCGGCAGGCCGATGCGGCTCATCTCGGCAAGGTTTGCGCCTTTGCCGCCAAGCACGAAGTTCATGGACTTGTCGCCCTCGGTGACACAGGTGCCCTGGGCGTCGGTTCCAAAACGGTAAACCCTCTTGCAATCGCTCACGATACTTCCCCTTCCATGCGCTTACGCGCACGACCGTGGTAACGAATCGACCCGCCGGATGCGGGCCGTGAGGGAACTATACGGCGGGTTTTGGGCAGGCTTGAGCAGAGGGTGCGCGGTTTGGTAAACGTGCTAAAACTAGCGGTAAACGGTAGGTAAAGTTGGTTACCTTATGAAGATACCACTACAAGAAGAATGCAGGTCAGATGCGATGTTTTTGCTAAATCGCTTTATCAATTCAGGCTATTTAGCCACTCCGATGATTTTTCTGGGACGGGGATTAAAAAATCATTGAGTACCTAATGATTTTTTAATCCCCGTCCCAGAAAAATCGTCACAGAAAGGACTACTGCTGTTGAGCGCGGCGGGCGGCACGGCGGGCTCTTGCCTCTTGAATCTCTTCGAGATGAGCAATGATCTCGGCAGCGCTTTCCTCGATGGCTTTGCCGTCGGTACGCACTACAAAGCAGCCCAGGCGTTTCATGAGCGCGCGGGCTTCCGCAAGCTCACTACGCACGCTCTCGGGCTCGGCATAGGAGCCTGCGACGGCGCGGGCGTAGTCGTCGCCCAAGCGGCTATCGCGAATCTCGGAAATCACATCGACGGTCGAAATCAAGCCGAACAGGCGCATCGGGTCAACCTCGTAAATCGACTTGGGCGGCTCCATGCCATGCGCCAGTGGGACATTGGCGACCTTGTAGCCCTGATAGGCTAAATACATCGACAGCGGCGTCTTGGATGTACGCGACACACCCAGCAGCACGATATCGGCACCCGACAGATCGTCGCAACCACGACCGTCATCGTGCTCAACGAAATACTCCATGGCCTCGATACGATGGAAATAGCGGTCATCGGTCTTGTGAATCACGCCCGCAACGCACTTGGGCGGCACACCGATGAGCGACGACAGCACGGCAAGCGTCGGGCCGATCAGGTCGACCGAACGGATATGCAGCATACCCAGGTAATCGAGCACGCGGGCGCGAAGCGCCGGATCGACAATGGTATGGAACACGGCGACATCGCGATGGTCGGCATCGACGCGCGGCCCCACAAATGACTTGACCTGCTCCACCGAGGTCACCTTGGGCAGGCGCAAGAGACGAAAAGCCCCTTCATCAAATTGCCCGGACGCCGCAAGCACCACCTCACAAGCGGTATCGCCGAGCGAATCGGAGATAACGATAACGGTGGGACGAGCGGTGACCGGGCAATCCATGCGGGGCTCCTTTTGCGCTTATGCGCAGGCTGGCTTACTTTTTGCGGGCAAGCTCACCGATGTTGGCGATGCCGGAGAAAACGGCCTCGAAGCGGTTGAGCAGCTTAAGGCGATTATCGCGAAGCTGCTCGTCCTTGTCCATGACCATGACCTCGTCGAAGAAGCGGTCGATGGGGGCACGCAGGGCGGCGAGGGCAGCAAATGCGGCCGGGTAGTCCTCGGCAGCAAGGGCGGCATCGACAGCGGTCTGAGCAGCCTCGGAGGCGTCGGCGAGCGCGAGTTCGGCCTCGCCCATCAGGGCGCGGTCGTACTCCGCACCCAGCTCGGGCTTCGAGATATGCGCGGCACGGGCATAGGCGGTCGCCAGGTTGTCGAACGTCTCAGCGTCGTTCTTGCGGGCCTCGTCGAGGGCGGCGCAGCGGGCGAAGAAGACGGACGGGGCGATGATGTGCACCGCGGAGACGGCGGCGACGGTATCGGCCGGAATCTTTTCGTCGCGGGCCATGCTCACCAGGCGGCCATGGAAGAAGTCACGAACCTGCTGGGCGACCTCGGCGGCGTCGAACTCAATGCCCTGCTCACTGTAGAGTTCGAGGGCAAAGTCGATGAGCGACGTGGGGTCGATCGGCAGACGGTCGCGCAGGATGTTGATAATGCCGATAGCGGCACGACGCAGCGCGTAGGGGTCGGAGGAGCCGGTCGGGGGCTCGCCGATGGCAAAGATACCGGCGATGGTATCGAGCTTGTCGGCGCAGGCCACGATGCAGCCAGCGGTGCCCTCGGGCAGCTCGTCACCGGCAAAGCGAGGACGATAGTGATCGCGAATAGCATGGGCGACCTCGTCGTTCTCCCCCATCGCGGTCGCGTAATAACCGCCCATCACGCCCTGCTGGCTCGTGAACTCGACGACGGCGTTGGACACCAGGTCTGCCTTGCACAGGTGTGCGGCGCGAGCAGCGTCGGCGGCAAGATGGGCGCCCAGGTGAGCCTCGCGGGCGATAGCGAGCGCGAGCTGCTCGATGCGCTCGGACTTGGCGAGCACGCTACCGAGCTTCTCCTGGAAGGCAACCTTGGACAGACGCTCACGGAACTCGTCGAGGGAGATCTTCAGGTCCTCCTCGTAGAAGAACTTAGCGTCGTCCAGACGGGCGCGCACGACGCGCTCGTTACCGTCGATCACTCGCTCGGCGTTCTCGAGCTTGCTGTTGGAAACGACCACGAACTCACGCGTCAGCTTGCCCTCGCCGTCATAGATCGGGAAGTAGCGCTGGTTGGTGAGCATGGACTCGCAGATAATCTCGTGCGGGACCTTGAGGAACTCCTCGTCGAAAGTACCGACGAGCACCGTCGGCCACTCGCAGAGGTTAATGACCTCCTCAAAGACCTTCTTGGGCGTATCGACATGGCAGCCGGGGCGAGCGGCCTCGACCTCGGCGATTCCGGCGAGAATCGCCTCGCGACGGCGCTCGGCAGAAAGCACGCCGGCATCCTCGAGCACCTGCTCGTAAACAGCGGGGCTGGCGACCACATGGTCACCGGGGCCAAGCACGCGATGGCCACGCGTGGTGTTGCCACTCGTCACGTCGGCAAACGACACGGGCACAACGTCCTCGCCCAGAAGGCAGCAGATCCAACGGACCGGGCGCACGAAGGTGGCGTGCTCGTGACCCCAGCGCTGAGAGCGGTAGTTGGGCCACTGCAGGCCGGCGATGGTCTTCTCGCACAGAGCGGTCAGAATCGGCGTAGCCGGTGCGGAAGGAATATTCTTCTCGGCAAAGACGTACTCGCGGCCGTCGGTGTCCTCGCGACAGACCAGATCCTCGGCAGCCACACCACACTTGCGGGCAAAGCCCTGGGCGGCCTTAGTGGCGTTACCGTCAGCGTCGAACGCGATGTTGGCCGCGGGGCCGCGCTTAACCTCGTGGACCTCGTCGGTCGCAGTGGCGACATTGGCCACGAGCGCAGCCAGGCGACGCGGGCTCGAAATCACACGGACCTCGCCGTGGGCCAGGCCAGCATCGTCTAAACCCTTGGCGATCATGGTGCCAAGCTGCTTGACGGCATTGTTCAGCGGCGCGGAGGGCATTTCCTCCGTACCGATCTCAAACAGGAAATCCTTAGCGTCTGCCATGGCTTACGCCACCTCGCCTTCCTGGTCGGCATTCTCGTTCACTCCGGCGACCTCGGCCATGTAGGCCTCGCAGCACGCCTTGGCGACGGCGCGGACGCGCAGGATGTAGTTGGCACGCTCGACCGCGGACAGGGCGCCGCGGGCATCGAGCAGATTGAAAGCGTGGCTGCACTTCATGACGCAGTCGTATGCGGGCAGCGGCAGCTTGCGCTCCAGGCAGGAATGGCACTCGGCCTCGTAGTCGTCAAACTTCTGACGCATCATCTCGACGTTGGCAACCTCAAAGTTATAGGCACTGAACTCGCGCTCGTTCTCGAGGAACACGTCGCCGTAAGTCATGGGCGTACCGTCGGGCAGGTAGCTCCACACTAGGTCGTAAACGGAGTTGACGCCCTGGGCGTACATGGCGATACGCTCCAGGCCATAGGTGATCTCGACGGGCACGGGGTCGACCTCGATACCGCCCACCTGCTGGAAGTATGTAAACTGCGTGACCTCCATACCGTTAAGCCAGACCTCCCAGCCAAGGCCCCAGGCGCCCAAGGTCGGGCTCTCCCAGTCGTCCTCGACAAAGCGGACGTCATGGTCGTTGGGGTCCAGGCCAATGGCGGCCAGCGAACCCAGGTAGAGCTCCTGGGCGTTGACCGGCGACGGCTTGATGAGCACCTGGAACTGATAGTAGTGCTGCATGCGGTTAGGGTTCTCGCCGTAGCGGCCGTCGGCGGGACGGCGGCAAGGCTGAGCATAGCAGGTGCGCCACTCGGCGGGACCGAGCGAGCGCAGTGTGGTCGCGGTGTGGAAGGTACCGGCACCGACCTCGGAGTCATAGGGCTGCATAATAACGCAGCCCTGCTCGCCCCAGTACTGCTGGAGGCGCAGGATGATGTCTTGGAAGGAAAGCGATGAAGCGTTCATGCCTCTAATATCCCCTCGTCGAAACGATTACACGGTTAGGTACTGTACTATAGCGGTTTTTAGTCGATAGCGCCCAGACGGTTAAGCGGCCAGTAACGCACGAGCGCCACGGCGATCAAATCAGAGCGATCAACGGGACCAAAGTAGCGTGAGTCGGCTGAGTTCTCGCGGTTGTCGCCCATCACCCACACGCAGCCGTCGGGGACGGTGTAGGGATAGCTCACCTGGGCGGCGGGCGCCTGGACCGAAAGCGGCCAGCTCATGCCGGTCGTATAGTCCTCATCGAGCGCCTGGCCGTCGACGACGACCTTGCCGTCCTGAAGGTCGACCGTCTGACCGGCCGTGGCGATGACGCGCTTTACCAGCACGTCATGCTCGGACGTGGCATCGGGATTATGGAACACCACGATATCACCCTGTTTGACGGGCTGACCGAGCTCGAGGCTCACCTTTTGTGCCAGGATCTGGTCGCCAATCTCGATCGTGTCCTCCATGGAGCCGGTGGGTACCACAAAGGGCTCGACCACAAAGGTGCGGATCAAGAAGGTGGCGGCGAGCGCGATAAGAATGACTAAAATCCACTCCAGAGCACCACGTAAAGTGAAAACGGACCTTTCGCCAAAATCATGTTCGAGGTGAACCCGTTGACGCCCTTTATCATCCACCATTCTATTCACCCCTTCCGGAAAGCAAATCTTGCGCGTATGCGCGCTCCTGGGGCGTAAGCCGCGCCGTCTCGATCAGGTCGGGACGCCAGCGGCAGGTGCGCTCGATGGCATTCTTACGGCGCCAGGCGTCAACCTTGGCATGGTCGCCGCTCACGAGCACCGGCGGCACGCCCTCGCCGTTGAACTCGGCGGGGCGGGTGTACTGCGCGTACTCGAGCAGGCCTCCGTCCTCGGCGGTCGAGAACGACTCGTCCACGTTGCTCATCTCGTCACCAAGGGCGCCGGGGATCAGGCGTACGACGGCATCGGCAACGACCATAGCGGGAAGCTCGCCGCCCGTGAGCACGTAATCGCCGATCGACAGGCGCTCGTCGGCATACGCATAGGCACGCTCGTCGACACCTTCGTAACGGCTGCACACAAACAGCAGGCGCTCGCTTTTGAGCAGGCGCTCGGCCACATGCTGCATAAAAGGCTCGCCGCACGGGGTGAAGAACACCACCGTCGGCTTGGGGCCCTCCGCGCTAATGGCCTCGATGGCCTCGGCGATAGGCTCGACCTTCATGAGCATGCCCTGCCCGCCGCCGTACGGCTCGTCATCGACGGTACGATGGCGGTCGTGCGTCCAGTCGCGCAGGTTATACGCCTTAAAATCAAAAAGGCCGGCCTTGCGGGCGCGGCCCAAAATCGATGTGGACATGACGGGCTCAAACATCTCGGGAAAGACCGAAAGGGTCTCAATCAGCATGTAGTCCTCCCTACTTGTCCATATCGATCAGGCCGTCCATAACGTGGACGGAAATTGTTCCTGTGTCGGGAAGATCGAGCACAACCTGCTCGATCACGGGAATCAGTACCTCGCCGTACCGATCGCCCTCGACAACCCAAACATCGTTAGCGGGCGTCGACATGATCTCGACGATCGTACCGAGTGAACCGAAGCGCTCGTCGACCACCTCGCGACCCATCAGGTCGGAATAGGCGGCGTCGAGTGAATCGAGCTCAAAATCGTCACGATTTGCCAACACATAGCATCCCGTGATGCCCTCGGCGGCCGTCAAGTCGTCAATGCCCTCAAACGAGACCAGATCGCCATCGCCCGTATCGGTGACGGACACGACCGTGCAAAAGCGGTCGCGCTTGAGCGCCGGCGGCGTCAGGGCGACGCGCATACCCGGCTCTAATACAGAAGGAAGCCCCCGCAGCGGCTGCGCGAGGACCTCCCCCTTCCTTCCGTGCGGCTTGACCACACGGGCGATGTTTTTGTACTGGGACCTCAAGGTCCTAGCCCAGAACCTCTACCTCGACAGCAGTGTCGAGGCGAGCGGCCAGTGCACGGGCGAGCGTGCGAATGGCCTTGATGGTACGGCCACGACGGCCGATGACCTTAGCGACGTCATCCTCGGCGACCGAAACCTCAATCGTGGAGGCGTCGTCACCATCGATGACCTCAAGGCTCACGGAATCCGGGTCGTCGACGATCTGAACAACGAGATATTCGACGAGATCGGCGATGCGATCTGAGAGCATTGCCTCACCCTCGAGCTGTGCAGCGTCAACCTCAGGCACGATTTACTCCTCGGCGCCCTCAGCGGCCTCAGCGGCAGCCTTAGCGGCCTCGGCCTCTTTGGCGAGCTGCTTCTTGGACTTCTTGACGACGGTCTCGGTCTTCTCGCCCTCGTTGGCGGCCTTGACCAGAGCGGCGACGGCGTCGGTGAGCTGAGCGCCCTTGGACTGCCAGTCGGCGATCTTCTCGAGGTCGAGGTTGATGGTCTTGGGGGCGGTCATCGGGTTGTAGCGGCCAACCTCCTCGATGATACGACCGTCACGCGGGGCGCGGGAATCGGCGACGACGACACGGTAGTACGGACGCTTCTTAGCGCCGTGACGAGCAAGGCGAATCTTGACTGCCAAAGGAAACTCCTCCAACCAAGCAGCTTTAGGCTGCAACTACAAACAAACAGTTGAACATAATACGCCATCGACGCGGGCAGGTGAAGTCCGTGAGACCAACTTCTTCGGTGTAGTCGAGGGCAAATCCATATCTTAGACAAGAATTCGGGATTTGCAAGCACATACACGCACCCCACATGAGCTGCGCGGTATACTCATGACATGGAAAGACGCGAACATACATACGGTTATGAGGATGCCATGGGCGTCACGCCGCCTCCCTGGACGGGTCCGGCGGTGGGCCTGATGGACCTCGATGCGTTTTTTGCGAGCGTGGAGATGCTCGATCATCCCGAATGGCGCGGAAAGCCGCTCATCGTGGGCGGAGACGCCGATTCCCGCGGCGTTGTGTCCACCTGTTCTTACGAGGCACGTCGCTTTGGCGTGCACTCCGCCATGCCCTCAGCCGAGGCACGGCGCTTGTGCCCGCAAGCCATTTGGACGCACGGGCACTTTGATCGCTATCGCGAGGTGAGCGCGCAGGTCATGGCGATTCTTGCCGAGGAGACGCCGCGCGTTGAGCGCGTATCGATCGACGAAGCCTTTATCGATATCACACCGGGTCGCTTTGCGCCCGAGGACCCGCTGCTGGTTGCACGGCGTATAAGCGACCGCGTGGCAGCGCTGGGAGTGACGTGCTCCATTGGCGTAGGCTGCAACAAGACGGTCGCAAAGATCGCAAGCGAGCGGGATAAGCCGTTTGGGCTGACCATCGTGCGCCCCGGAACCGAGCAGCGCTTTTTGGCCGCGCTGCCGGTATCTGCCATGAGCGGCATCGGGCGCTCGGCCGAGGAGCGACTGCGCCGCATGCGCATCTACACGCTCGGCGAGCTATCACGTGCACCGGAATCCACCTTGGCCTCTATTTTTGGCGTCAACGGCGAACGTATGCGTCAGCGTGCGCTGGGACTTGAAATCTCCGAAGTCACGAGTCTCGATGAAGAGCGCAAGATCAAGTCGGTCAGCAATGAACGCACCTTTGCGAAAGATTTAACTGAGCGCGGAGACATCGAAGCGGCGATTGCACTGTTGGGCGAGTCAGTTGGACGCCGCCTGCGCCGTCAGGGACTGACGGGCGGCACGGTAACGCTCAAGCTCAAGTATTCGTATGGCAGCGGGCGTACGGCACAGCGCCGGCTGCCTCATCCGACCGACGATGAGAACATCTTTGTGGCGGTTGCGCTCGAACTGCTCGACAACATCTGGCAGGAAGGCATGCATGTGCGTCTGGCGGGTATCGGGATGAGCGACTTTGACCATCAGGGCGGCATCCAGACCGACCTGTTCTGCGAAGTCGACGACCGCGGAGCCCAATCCAGCGACCGACGCGACCTCTCGGTTGCTATCGACGCCGTCCGAGACAAGTTCGGCGACACCGCCCTATCCTTCGGCCGCCAATCCCGCTTCAACGATTAACCGCCTTTGGGCAAAAAGAAAGCCGGGCAGGTACGGAAAACCGCAACTGCCCGGCAAAATGCGCGAGGCTAACTAAAAGCCCCGTATCAAATGAGCCACTAGAGGAGGTCGAGGGGGAGCTGGGGGGCGTCTCCCCAGAGTTTCTCGAGGCGGTAGAAGTCGCGGGCTTCGGGAGTGAAGACGTGAACGACGACCGAGCCGTAGTCCATGAGCATCCAGGTCTTCTGCTCGCGGCCCTCGATGGAGAACGGATGCTCGCCGCAAGCCTCGGCAACCTTCTCCTCGATCTCGTCGACAATCGAATCGACCTGGCGGTTGTTGGTACCGGTGGCAAGCACAAAGTAGTCGCACACGTCGGAAAGCTCGGTCAGGTTGAGCACCTGCACGTCCTCGCCCTTCTTGTCGTAGGCGGCCTGCGCGGCGGCGCGGGCGACATCCTCGGCGGCGACACCGCTCGCGGACAGCGAGGCGGCGGTGCGGTCGGACGTGGCAACGAAACTCTTATGCTCCACACCTTCAAGAATCTGCTCGTCAGTCATGGTCTCGTCGGCCATGGAATACCTCTTTCTAGACACACCCGAGCTAGCGCAGCTGGGCGTAATGGTTGTAAATCGTAATAGCCGTGGGATAAAGATAGCGCCCGGACTGGATCACATAGACCAGACCCTGCGCAAAACAGGAGAAGAACAACTCGTCGAGCGAGGACTTCCCCACCATCTTGCGCAGCGCATGGGCATAGTCGCCGTGACGGTTGGGCTCGATGGCATCTGCCACAAAGACCACCATATCGAGCGGCGTCATGTCGCAGGCACCCACGGTGTGACGGTCGACAGCCTGGAAAACGGCCGGTGACAGCTCGGGAAAAAGCTGCGGAAGCTCATAGGCGGCAACAGGGCCATGCAAAAGCGGCGTCGCGGCGGAAGGAGAGCCGGCAACCTTGATGCCATAGTGAAGCGCGCGGGCCACGAGCTCGTCATCGGAAAGAACCTTGTCCCAGTCGTGAATTAAGCCGGCGGCAGCCGCATCAAAGCGGTCAACGCCGTAGACCTCGGCCAGATGAAGTGCGGTCTCGGCAACACCCAGCGAATGCACATAGCGCTTGCGCTTATCTTTCATGCGAACATCGAGCAGCTCTTGAATGCGCTTGAGCAGCGCGCGCTCATCGCCCTCAAACTGATCCTCTACCGACAACGTAGCCCCCATCACTCAAAATCTTCTTGGCCCAAATCGGCATATAGCCTGCGCTTGCGAATGTAGCCGAGCACGGACTCGCTCGTAAGATAGCGCACGCTCATGCCGCGGGCAACTCGCTTACGAATGTTCGTCGAGCTGATCGCCAGCGCCGGAATCTGAATATAGCGCACGTCGAACGGCAGCCCCGACTCTTTGATTCGGGCACGCGCCGTATCGATATCAAAGCCCGGTCGCGTCGCCGCAATAAAGGTAGCAAGCTCAGCGATTCGTTCGGCATCATGCCAGGTCACAATATCGATAATCGCATCGGCGCCCGTAATAAAGTAGAGCTTTACCTGCGGCGGGTAAAAGTCGCGAAGGGCATGAAGCGTATCGGCCGTATAGGTCACGCCCGGACGGTCGATCTCGAAACGGCTCGCCAAAAAAGCCGGATTCGCGGCGGTGGCGAGAACCGTCATGGCATAACGGTCCTCAGCAGGCGTCACCGGTTTGTCGAGTTTAAAGGCAGGAGAGCCGGCCGGCATAAAGAGCACAGCGTCCAAGTCGAGCGACTCGCGCGCCTGCTCGGCAGTCACCAAGTGCCCGTAATGAATCGGGTCGAAGGTGCCGCCCATAATGCCAAGCCGAAACTCTTTGCCCTCTTTTATGGGCAGCTCGGGCAAACCGATTCCACCGCGCAGCGACATGGCTTACTCGCCCTCCGAGGTCTCGGCATCGTCCGCGGCATCCGCCGCATCGACAACCTCGACGCCCTCATCCGGAGCATCGGTCACGTCAAGGGCCTCAACGGCAACGTCCTCGCCAGCGTCCTCGAGCTCCTCGTACTCCGAGAAGTCCTCGGCGCCCTCAAAGTCAAAGGCGCGCTGGCAAATGCGGACCTCGTCGCCCGCACGGCAGCCGGCCTTCTCGAGCGCGTCGTCAACACCCATGCGCGCAAACTTGTGCTGCAGGTAGATGACGGCTTCCTCGTTTTCCCAGTCGGTCTGGATAACCATGCGCTCGATGGCGCGACCGACCACGCGGAAGGCACCGGGCTCTTCCTGAACAATGCGGAAACGCTTCTCGCGCTGCAGGCGACGGCGCTCCCACTCCTCGTCGCGAAGATCGACCGGCTCATCGGAGACCGCCAGCTCGGCGCGCAGCTTAGCCACCTGCTCGCCCACGGCAAGCATCAGCGTGTTGAGGCCGGCGCCCGTCACGGCGGACACGGCAAAGAACATATGTCCATCGTCGAGCGCGGCGCGCTTAAGGTCGGCAATCTTGTCGGCCGTGCCCGGCGCATCGCACTTGTTGGCGACGACGATCTGCGGACGCTCCGAAAGCTCGGCGCCATACTGCTCGAGCTCACGGTTGATGATGCGGTAATCCTCAACCGGGTCGCGATCCTCAAAACCGCCCGTCATGTCGACGACATGCATGATGAGCGCCGTACGCTCGATGTGGCGCAGGAACTGGTGGCCCAAGCCCTTGCCCTCGCTCGCGCCCTCGATGAGGCCGGGGACGTCGGCAACGACATAGGAGTACTCGCCGGCACGCACCATACCCAGGTTGGGCACGAGCGTGGTAAACGGATAGTCGGCGATCTTGGGTCGGGCGGCACTCATGCGCGCGATAAGCGAGGACTTGCCCACCGAGGGGAAGCCCACGAGCGCGGCATCAGCCATGAGCTTCATCTCGAGCTCAATCCAGTGCTCCTCGGCCGGCTCGCCCAGCTGGGCGAATGCGGGCGCGCGGCGCACCGACGTCACAAAGTGCGTATTGCCCAGACCGCCGGCACCGCCGGGCGCCACAACGACGCGCTCGCCATCATGCACCAAGTCGGCAATCTCGAACATCGGGGTCTGCCTCTCGGGGTCGAGCTCGCGCACCACGGTACCCATGGGAACCTTGAGAATAAGGTCCTCGCCGCTCTTACCGTTACGACGGGCACCCTGCCCGTGCGTGCCGCGCTCGGCGCGGAAGTGATGCTTAAAGCGGTAATCGATCAGCGAAGACAGCTGAGCATCGGCCTGGATGACGACATTGCCGCCACGACCGCCGTCGCCGCCATCGGGGCCGCCCTTGGGGACAAATGCCTCGCGCCTAAACGACATGCATCCGGCTCCGCCGTCGCCGCCGCACACGTTAATGCGGCTGATATCGGTGAACTGTGACAACAGAATCGCCTCCTACAAAAAGAGGGAGACCCTTGAATCCTAAAACTCAAGTGCCTCCCACATATGTGCTCTATGAAGGGTGAATTACGCGTTCGCGAGCGGGCGTACGCTGACCCTGTGCTTGATACCCTTGTGGAACTCAACGGTACCGTCGACCAGCGCGAACAGCGTGTCGTCCTTGCCACGGCCAACGTTCTCACCCGGGTGGATGTGCGTGCCGTGCTGACGGACGAGAATCGTGCCCGTGGTTACCGTCTGGCCGGCATAGCGCTTCGTGCCAAGGCGCTGACCGCGGGAGTCACGGCCATTACGGGAGGAACCGAGTCCTTTTTTGTGTGCCATTGTGTATACCTACTCTTTCGTTACGAGTGTAATCTACTCGGCGACGGGAGCCTCGGCAACAGCCTCGGCCTCTGCCTTGACAGCCTTCTTGGCGCGGGACGTAGCCTGGACCTTCACGATCTTCAGCTTGGTGAGCTGCTGACGGTGACCCTTCAGACGACGATAGCGCTTACGCTTGTGGAACTTGAAGACCAGCTGCTTCTCGCCCTTGAACTGCTCAACGATCTGAGCGGTAACCTTGGCCTTGGCCAGCTTGTCGGGATCGGTGACGATCTTTTTACCATCGTTGAGGAAGATGACCGGCAGGGTGACCTTGTCGCCCTCATTGCCCTCGATCTTCTCGACGGTGATGACATCGTCGGTGGCGACCTTGTACTGCTTGCCGCCCGTGTTAACGATTGCGTACATGTTTACTTGCCCTTCATGCATCAGTTAGTGCAACAGCCGAATATAGTAGCAGGCGAAAATACCCCCGTCAACGAGTATGTGGAGCAAATCCACAAGTTCGCACAGGTATGGGGCTGACGAGTCGGCCCTCGTCGTCCTCGCATGCTTGATTCTGACGCTCGACATCGTAGGAGCAGATGGTCACGAGGTCTTGCATTCCGGTGGAAACAATAGGTGCATCCACGCCCGGGGTCAAGCCCTGCAACAAAACATCAGCAGCGGAAAGCAAAATTTCCGGACGCATGGAGCCCTCGTTGTCGGCATGGGTGTCGAGCATGAGCACCAAATGGTCAGGGCGCTCCCCCGCCGTGAGCTCATAGCCCACGAGCGTGTGATCCAAATCCAAGCGCTTGCTCTTTTTGCCGCGCGCGTAGTCGATGCCATGGTCCGCGCGCAGCGTGTCGATCGCACGACGCACCTCGTCGGCGCTTACGGGCGCCTCGGGATCCAAGTGCAGGTCGATGCGATACGACAGACGCGTGAGCTGCGCCGTCAACGCCGGCGTGCGCACGTCGATGTACGCCGCCTCGATGGGCGCCAGATCGGCCGGAGACGCCGCAGCCAGGCGCCCAAACGCCTCGTCGAGCGCCACGAACTCGGTCATAAACAGGTCATACCACTCGCAGATCGACGACGTACCCACCGGTAGCGCCGAAGAGAAGCCCACGCGCATGTGCGGAGAGAAGCCCTGCGTGACGGCATAGGGAAGTCCCGCACGGCGCACGATGCGCTCAATGGTATGGATTACTTCGAGATGTCCCAGGTACTTAAGGCGATCGCGCTTGCCATAGCGAACACGAAGTCTAAAGAGTGTGGGGTTGTCGGTCAGGCGCTCACTCATGCGCGATCACCCATCAATACATTCTTGGCGTGGAGCGTGGGGCAGATTCCGCAGCCGGTGCACGACGTGCGGGTGCAGTCGGGAGTCGTGACACCCTCGAGCGAGCGACGGTACTCGCGCTCGAGGAAGCCGCGCGTGCAGCCGGGGCTCACATGCTCCCACGGCAGACGCCAGTCCAACTCGTAGGGCAGGTGCACGAGCTCATTGAGGTCGATGCCGTTTTTGGCAGCAGCCTCCTTCCAGTTATCGAGCGAGAAATGCTCTACCCAGGCGTCAAAGCGAGACCCCGAGCGCCAAGCATCGATGATGACGGGCGTCATGTCACGACCGGCGCGGGAGAGCGCGGCCTCGATGAGCGAGGTCTCGGCATCGTGGTAATGCACGCGGACGGCACGGTTGCGAACGCTCGTGATGAGCAGCTTCTGGCGACGCTTGACGTCGTCGTAGTCGAGCTGCGGGCACCACTGGAACGGCGTGGCAGCCTTGGGGATAAAGACCGAAACCGAGATGGACACCGAGATCGAGCCGCGACGAGCCTTGGGCACCACGGAACGACCAAGCTCCAGCACATGATCGGCCAGATTGGCGATGGCCACGATGTCCTCGTCGCGCTCGCCGGGAAGGCCCATCATAAAGTAGAGCTTCATGCGGTTCCAGCCGGCCTCGAAGGCCGCCTTGGCCGCACGGTCCAGGTCCTCCTCGGTCACGTTCTTGTTAATGATGTCGCGCATGCGCTGGCTGCCGGCCTCGGGCGCGAACGTCAGGCCGCCCTTCTTTTCGCCGGCGACCGACTCGGCCATATCCACGCCAAACGAATCCAAGCGCTGCGACGGAATAGACACGCGAATACCCGTATCCTCCAGGCGACGGTTGAGCCTGCCGAGCACGTCACGAATGCAGGAGTGGTCGGTCGTGGAGAGCGAGGTCAGCGACACCTCGTCATAGCCGGTCTTTTCCAGACCCTGAATCACCGACGAGACGATCTGGTCGGCCGAACGCTCGCGCACCGGGCGATACGTCATGCCGGCCTGGCAAAAACGACAGCCGCGAGCGCAGCCGCGCAGAATCTCGATAGACAGGCGGTCGTGAACCAGCTGCGCATAGGGCACGCACGACTGCGACAGCGGATTCGTGGCGCCGAAATCCTCGACGACGCGCTTGTAGACCACGGCCGGAGCATCCTTGCCCTCGCGCGGCACGGTGTAGCCATGCGGCGAGCAGGGCTCGTCGTGACGAATCTCATAGAGCGACGGCACGTAGTTGCCGGCAATGGATGCAAGCTGCTCAACAATCTGCGCGCGCGGGACTCCTTCGTCGCGCAGGCGCCGATGCAGCTGGCAGGTCTCGAGCAGCGATTCCTCGCCCTCGCCGATGAGGATGGCATCGAAGAAGGCCGCGTACGGCTCGGGGTTGTACACCGAGGGGCCGCCGGCGATGATGATGGGGTCGTCTTCACCTCGGTCGGCCGCTAACAGCGGAATGCCAGCGAGATCGAGTGCCTCGAGGAAGTTCGTCACCGCCATCTCGTGCGGCACATGCAGACCGACGATATCAAACGAAGCAACGGGGGCAGCACCTTCGAGCGACAGCAGCGGAATGCCCGCCTCGCGCATGGCATCACCCATATCGGGCCACGGCACATAGCCACGCTCGCAGGAGATGCCCTCGGCCTGGTTAAGGATGTTGTAGAGGATGGCGATGCCCTGGTTGGGCAAACCAACCTCGTACACATCCGGGTAGATCAGGCAGCAACGGTAGTCGGCATCGGCCTTGGAAAGCGTGCCCCACTCGTGATCGATATAGCGGCTCGGCTTTTCGACCTTGGCGAGCAGCGGCTCAATTAAATGAAAGCAGTCTTGATACGGAACGCGCAACAGAAAACCCCTAAGCAGCGAGATCGGATGCGTCTTGGTAGGACGCCATAGGACGGGTAGCGCCCGCGACCGTGGTCACCAGATCGCGAACGCGGGAGAACGTGGCAGTGACCACCTCGTTGGCACGGCTGTAGTCGACATCGCGCTCGTAGAGCGAAACAAGCGCACGGCCCATGCCATAGGTGCCCGCGGCAGCAGTGAGCGCCTTAACGGCAAACCCAATATGCGGCGTCTGCTTGACGAGCGCGCGGGTGACCGCGCGGATCACAAGACCGCCGGCAAGCACGCCCGCGACCTCGTAGCCGCGCTCAGGCTTAATGCCGCGTCCAAAGACGGCAGCGAGCTCAAAGAGCATGCCCACCTGCGCCAGCGCCATAACGGGATAATCGGCGCCCGGCAAAAACACCAGCGCACCGGTCGCCATATTGGTGAGCGCGCACGAGGTGATGATACGATTAGCTGCCGCGATGCGCATAAAGGCAAAGTTCGCCGCAAAAGCCGTCTCCTTGTCCGTACGATCGAGAATCCAGCGGGCAAGCGTCTCGAGCAGATACGTCTTATCGGTTGCCGCCACCACGCCGAGCATGGGCGTGGACTCCTCGATAAACGGCACCTCCACAGCAGACTCGGCAAGCACGCACACGGGCGCGCCGGCGATCACGAGCTCCTGCACGGCACTCTCCAGGCGGTCGGAACCACACGAGAGCACCAGTACCACATCGGTATCGGTCTTTGGAGCAATTCGCTCCTCCCCCAGACGCTCGACGCGCACAATGCCCGAGGTCGTCTGCGGCACAAAGGCGTCACGCACCGTCTCAGCAAGAAAGCGCGAGGCGGACGAATCCAGATAGACCGAGACGCGCACCGGCGTATCGGAATCCTTCTTAACGGACGCGCCCATCTTAAAAGCGCGGGTCAGCTTATCTACGGGAATTTTCATAGCAAACCCCTCCAGCGGTTACGCGGCGCCCGAACGATGCCGCCATATGGATTGTACGATACCCACCGTCAGCAGCTGAATCATCATCGAAGACGAACCGAAGCTAATAAACGGTAGCGGAATACCGGTAATCGGCATCATGCCGATGCACATGCCGATGTTTTCGAAGGTCTGGAACGCCCACATGCCAACGATGCCCACACACGATAGGCGCAAGAACAGCGACTCACACTTAAAGGCGACGCGAATCGTCGAAAAGATCAGCAGCACGTAGAGGCATAGGAGCAAAAAGGAACCGCAAAAGCCAAAGGTCTCGGACAGGAAGGCGAAGACGAAGTCGGTGTGGAACTCAGGCAGAAAGCCGCCGGCCGACTGCGTCGCATGGCCCAAACCCTTACCAAAGAAGCCGCCCGAGCCAACGGCGATAAGCGACTGCTGCAGGTTGTAGGCATCGTCCGAATCGGCATTATCGGGGTCGATAAAGACCGTCAGACGGTTCATCTGATACTGCTTGATGAGCACATCGTGGCCGAGCAACGAATCAAAGACCGAATCGAGCGCCAGGACGAGGGCCACCAGGCCCACGAGCAGGGCCAGGGTCGACAGCACCCATTCGCGGCGTGCACCGCTCATGCAGATGACGATGGCGCCCGAGACCAGCACGACCAGGCCCGAGCCCAAGTCGCCCATGGCGACGACGGCCAAAAACGGAATGGACAGCATGCCGCAGAGCTTGACGTAGTCGCGAACGGTATCGATGCGACCGTTATACTGCGAGCCAAGCGTGGCGATAAAGAAGATGGTGATGAGCTTGGCAAGCTCAACCGGCTGGAATGTCAAGCCGATACCGGGAATCTTGATCCAGCCCGTCATGCCCAGACCGCCCGTATAGGACAGGCCCGGAATCTTGGGCGAGAAGATCACAATAAGGTCAATGACGAGCAGCGCCGTCGAGAAGTTAGAGATGCCGCGCAGATCGGTACGCCAGACGAGCACCGCAAGCACCGCGCCAATGCCAATGCCCAGCAGGTGGCGCGAGAATGAGGCGTCGGCCTTAAACTGTGACGCCGACCAAATAATGATGGCGCCATAGGCAACGAGCGCGACGGTAGCCAGCAGCACACCGATATGCACCTTTTGGCGAAACGTACCGCGCGAGGCCGAAAGTTGCTTGTTGACGCGGTCCAGGCTGCTGCGAGAGCCGGTCTTGGTTGAACGGAACAGATCCGCCGGAGAAAAATCCATCGCAACCTCCTATCGAACCGAAGAATCGCCCGAGGCCGAAGAGGTATCGGGCTCGTCATAAATCGCGCCGAGCACGTCGCGCACGACATGCATCGCGGTATCTGAGCCACCGCCGCCCTGCTCCAGGACAGTAGCGATGACATACTTGGGATCATCGGCCGGCGCATAGGCGCAGAACCACGCGTATTCGTCCTCGCCGCTTTTCTCGCCCGTGCCCGACTTGCCGTATACCTGCGGCGTCAGGGTGCCAAAGTGAGCCGCCAGGGACGTCGATGCCGTGTAAATCACGTCGTGTATGCCGTTGCGAACAAGAGCCAAATCCGAATCGCTGTTGATCTTGGCCTCCAGGCGCTTCTTCTTGCCTTTGCCGTTGTACTTATAGGCATCGCCGTCGCCATCGCGCGACACGGCAGACAAAAACACGTGAGGCACGTACTGCTTACCGCCGTTGGCAAGGCCCATGTAGGCGCATGCCATCTGCAGAGGCGTCACCAAAATGTCGCCCTGGCCGATGGCAATGTTGGTCATATCGCCGGCATTCCACTTGCGGTCCTCGGCAGAGGCGTCGGTAAAGTACGACTCTTTCCACTCGGCATCGGGAATACGGCCCGCGCCCTCACTCGGCAAATCGATACCGCAGGTCTTGCCTAGGCCCCAGCGACGAAAGACCTCCTGCAGGCCCTCGGAATGTTGCTCGTCATAAAAGAACGCCTTGCCCATATCGTAGAAGACGGGGTCGCACGAGTTGGCAATACCCGACTGCAGCGTCATGGTGCCGTGTCCAGACGTCAGCCAGCAGCGCTTGCCCCAAGCCTTGCCCAAGCCCGTCCAATAGCCCGTGCAGTTGGTTGTCTGCGTTGAAGTGTAGGTTCCAAACTCAAGACCGGCCAGTGCCGAGAGCGGCTTGATGGTCGAGGCCGACATGTACTGTCCGCTAATGGCGCGGTTGAGCAGCGGGTGCGAACCCTTGTCATCATTGAGCTCGGTCCACACGTCATTTGAGACGCCGCCGATAAAGACGGACGGATCGAACTTGGGCTCGCTCGCCATGCCCAGGATCTCACCATTGTTGGGATCGAGGCACACCACAGCGCCGTTGCCGGCATTGCTGTAGCCGGTGGTCTTGGCAAGCTCGATGGCGCTCGCCAGCGCCGTCTCACAGGCCTGTTGGATCTTAAGGTCGAGCGTGAGCTTAATGTCGGAGCCGGCCTTGGCGGGCACGGCGCCGGCCTGACCGGTCACATTGCCCGAGGCATCGACCTTGACGGTCTGCTCGCCACGAATACCCTGCAGCAGGTTTTCGTAGTAGCTCTCAACACCCGCCTGGCCCACGATATCGCCCGACTGGTACGTAATCTTGCCAGCAGAAGCATCATCATCGCCAGAGGTTTTCTTATTCTGGGCCTCGAGCTGCTCGGAGGTAATGGTGCCGGTATAGCCCAAAATGTGACAGGCCGTCTCGCCGTACGGGTACTGGCGCTCGGTACGCTCGGCAATCTTGACGCCCGGGAACTCGCCTGCGTGCTCCTTGATATAGGCAACCGTGGAACGACGGACGTCCGTCGCGATGGTATGCAGGCTCTGGGCGCCCTCGGAATTGTCCTGAATATTGCGCAGAACCGCCACGTAGGGCATACCGAGCACGTTGGCAAGATGGCGAACCAGAACCTCATCCTCGGCAAGGTCGCGGTAAGCCACGACAGCAAGTGAGGGACGGTTCTGGACAAGTGCCACGCCATTGCGGTCGAGAATGCGGCCGCGCACAGCGGGTGTGGTAACGGTGCGCGTCTGATTGCTATTAGCCTGCTTTTCGTAATAGTCCGACGAGACCATCTGCATGCCCCACAGCTTGACGGCAAGCGCCGCGAACATCGCGCCCACACCCGTGGTGAGGATGGAGAAGCGGCCCTTAAAGGCGGTCGCCGCGGTATTGCCCTCGCCCTCGGTGGCGCGCGGGGCCGTTCCATGCTGCGTATCGTAGGTAAAACGGGAATCGCCGCGACGCATGATGACCAGCGCGACCACGATGGCCACAACCAGCACGATACCGGCGATAATAACCGTCATCTGGGAAGACATCTACGAGCCTCCCCTATTTGAGCTTACGGGTCTTGGGCTTAAAGCGCATGCCCGTCTGGCGTCCGCCACGTGCGGAGAATCCATAACCGGACTGCGGCACGACGCCGGACATCAAAAACGGAATGGCAACCAAACCCGTCAGGATCGAAGACGGCAGCGCATGGCCGAAGATCGCCACGACAAAGCTCGTCTCCAAACCCATAAACAGCAAGATGATGCTGTAGATCACATTAATGACGAGCGCGAAGGCACCCACCGTGATGCCGCGCGCACTCGGGGTACCGCCCGTCTGACCGGCGGCGCTATGCACCAGGGCAAAAGAACCCACGGTCAGCAGGAGCGACATAACGCCCACCGGCACGGCAGCGGAAAGGTCATAGAACAAGCCGCTGCAAAAACCGCACACGACGGCACGGGTCGGGTCGCCCGAGAACACGCTTATGCACACCAGGATAATCATAAAGTTGACGCGACCGCCCGCAATGGAGATCTGCGGTGCCAGGCCTGCCTGCAGCAGCACGCACACGATGGCGGCGATTACAAACGTACGGGAGCTCATCCCCTGCTCGTGTAGATCCATGGACATGCCCCCTACTCGCTCGAGCCGGAATCGGTCGTCTCGGACGTGTCGGAACCGTCATCCGAGCTCTCGTCCTTCGTCTTGGTCGCAGCATCGCGCGACGTTCCCTGCGGCGTGCTATTAGCGGTGCTCACGTCCTCATCCGAGGCCGACTGTTCGTCGGTCAGCGAGGTGATGACCAGCACTTCCTCGTTGTTCTCGGCCGTCGTCTGGGCGCGCACCACAATGGTGTAGTACACGTCGTTTGCGGATTTTTCAACCGACGAGACGGTGCCGAGCGGTAGACCCTTGGGGAACACACCGCCAATGCCCGAGGTCACGATGATGTCGCCAACCTTAACATCGGAGTCGACGCTCACGTACTCAAGACGCAGCGTGCCGTCAGCCTGACCCTGCAGCATACCCTGGGCGCGCGTGTCCTGCACCATGGCGGATACGCCGGAGTTCTCGTCGCCAATCAGGCGCACGGTAGAGGTCTTGGCCGATACCTCGATAATCTGGCCGATAACACCGGCAGAACTCGTCACGGGCATGTTGATGGTAAGCCCGTCGGCAGAGCCCTTGTCGATGGTAACGGTCGAGGTCCAGGCATCGCCGGAGGCACCAACGATACGAGCAGCGGTCGATTTGAGGTTATAGGTCGACTGCAGGCCGACCAGCCCCTCCAGACGCTCGGCGGTCTTTTGAGCCTCGGAGAGCTCAGCAACCTTAGAGGTCAGTTCCTCGTTTTGCTTCTTAAGCTCGTCAAGCGTGTCCTGCGACGCCGTAAGGTTAGAGAACACGTTACCGATCGCATTGAAGGGAGCCGCCACAGCCGAGCCCACAAAGCGCACCGGCGAGGTAATCGTCGTCACGCCCGAGCGCACGGCATGAATCGGTCCTGCCTCGCCCTCGCGGATGTAAAACGTGAGCAGCAACACCGAAATCAGGCTGAAAACAATCAACGGGCGCATACCCGTTGATTGTCGCTTGGTATTCAGATTTGTGGAGAAACCCGAAGATCGTGCCAAATGGAATCCACCTTTTGGAAATTAAGCATTGGTCTGGACGAAGCCGCCATCAAACGCATTGGCCTCGAGCACGCGGGCACAGCCGTTAACGACGTTATCGAGCGCCGTGGGGCTGACGTTGACCGAAACACCGGTCTCATCGCGCAGGCGCACGTCGAGACCGCGCAGCAGCGCGCCGCCACCGGTCAGCAAAATGCCGTAGTACATAAGGTCCGAGGCAAGATCGGGAGGCGTAGCGTCGAGTGCGTCCTTGACGGCCTTGGCCATCTCGTCGAGCGGCTTGTTGAGCGCGCGACGAATCTCCTCGCTCTCGATGCGCACGGTCTTGGGCAGACCGGTGATCACGTCGCGGCCGTTGACCTCGACGTCGAGCTCGTCCTTGAGCGGCACGGCGGAACCGACCTTGATCTTGATGTCCTCTGCCGTACGCTCGCCGATGGCCAGGTTGTAGGCATCACGAACGTGCGTGAGGATGGCCTGATCGAACTCGTCGCCGGCAATACGAATGGACTGCGAGACGACGATGCCGCCCATAGCGATAACGGCGACCTCGGTGGTACCGCCGCCGATGTCGATGACCATGGAGCCGGTGGGTTCCTCGACGGGCAGGTCGGCGCCGATAGCGGCTGCCATAGGCTCTTCAATCAGATAGGCCTGGCGGGCACCGGCCTGGATCGTGGCCTCAAAGACAGCGCGCTTCTCAACCGACGTGACACCGGAGGGAACGCAGACGACAACACGCGGACGCGGAGTCCACGGATAGCGCTTCTCGGACGCCTTATCGATAAAGTAGCGAAGCATGGCCTCGGTAACATCGAAGTCGGCGATGACGCCGTCCTTCAGGGGACGAACAGCCACGATGTTGCCGGGCGTACGGCCGAGCATGCGCTTTGCCTCGATACCGACCGCCAAGATGCGCTCGTCGTTCTTGTCGATGGCGACAACAGAGGGCTCACGAATGACGATGCCCTTGCCGCGCACGGAGACAAGCGTATTTGCGGTGCCGAGGTCGATGGCAAGATCGCCCGCATAGCTACCGAAGAACATATCCATCAAAGAAAACAACGCAACTCCTGATGTGTTGGATGATTGCTGGAAAACTACTAGCCCATCATACTAGCGCAAGCCCGGCACCTCACTTGCGGTGAAGCGCCGGGCAAAGCTAAATCCCATAAGGTCACTACTGGTTGTCAGCAGCCGAGAAATCCATATCGAGCGAAGAAACGGCCCAGCCGATATGGTTGTCGGAGCGCACGAATTTGACGGTGTACTCCTGCTCGCCGCCCTTGGACAGCGATGCCTTCACCTTGGCGGTCGTCTCGGTCATGGACTGATCCATGCCCTCGACGGACACGGTGGCACCCTGCGGAATCGAGGAGATGATCATCGACTTAGCGTCCTCGGACAGGCTCGAGGCCAGGCAAGACTCGGCCTTTGCGGCGTCACCGTCGCCGGCAGCCTGGAACAGATCGGTAACGACAGACTCCTGAGACGGGAAGCCAAAGCCGCGCGTGTAGGCAAAGCCCAGACCGCCCGCGGCGATCAAAATAAGCAGAAGCAGCACGATAAAGACTTTGAGACCCGTGTGGCGATGGCGACGACGGACCTTGGCCTGCTTACGATCCTGACGATCCTGCTGGACCATCTCGGACTCGGACAGCGTAAAGAAGCCGGTGTCCGAGGGATCAGGCATAAACTGACCGGTCGCGCCCGTAGGATCGAGCGGATCGACGGCAGGAGCGTCCATCGCGGGCGCCGGAGCCGTGGCCATAGCCGTCTGGGCAGACAGCGCGGCAAGCGAATCCTGCACGCGGGCAAGCTCATCGGCCTGCTCGGAGGTGAGCTGGTAGATGCCATCGGCAGTAGCGGCATTAAAGGCGTCGAGTGCGTCGGAGGGACGGCCGGCGGCAGAAAGCGCCTGACCCATGCCGGCGTTGAGCGCACGCGTGTCGTCGCGGGGGCCGGCAAAGTCGATAGCCGTGCGGTAAGTCTCCACGGCATCCGCCGGACGGCCGAGCTTAATGAAGCAACGACCGAGCTCGCCGAGTGCGGCGGCAGGAGCCGGATTGGCGCCGTCGATGGCAGCCTGACGGAAGGCGGTTCCCGCGTTGGCATAGTCGCCCGACTGGAACAGCGCATTGCCCAGGCCCAGATAGGCCTTGAACGGCGTGGCATAGGAAGCATCCTGCGTAGCGGCAGAGAAAGCCTGGGCGGCCGTCGTGTAGTCGCCCACGGCGGCGAGCGCCTTGCCGCGGTTGGTGAGCAGCGCGCCGCGCTTGCCGTAGGTGCCGTCGTTGAGGGCGGCGGCATAGGCCTCGGCAGCCTCGGCATACATGCCCAGGTGCATCAAGGCGTTGCCACGAAGGTGATCGGCCTCGCCCATAATCTCATCGGGAGTCTTTGCCGCCCCAAGCATCTGGGCTGCAGCAGAAAAATCACCCGCGCGGTAAGCGGCGCGGCCCTGTTGGATCAGCTGGCTATTCAAGAAAGTCCCCTTTACTCGTGAACAATCTCGACATGGACGATCTCGTCGCCGGCACGCAGCTGCGAAATCACATCGAGACCCTCGACCGTGGTACCAAAGACGGTGTAACCAGAATCGAGGTTATGCTGGGCACCCAGGCAGAAGTAGAACTGCGAACCCGCGGAATCGGGATCCATGGAGCGTGCCATGGCAAGGGCGCCATCGACATGGCTGTTGCGCGGATTGGTGGCAAACTCGCCCTTGATGCAGTAGCCGGGGCCACCGGTACCGGGCATGCCGTCGGGGCCCTCAAGACCGGCAGCGACGTCGGCGCCGGACATGTCGCGGGTATTGGGGTCGCCGCCCTGGATAACAAAACCGGGCACATAGCGATGGAACTTAAGGCCATCATAGAAGCCCATCGTGGAAAGCTCGCAGAAGTTCGCGACATGAATGGGAGCGCCCTCGCCGTCAAACTTGACCTTGATGGTACCCTTCGACGTCTCGATTACGGCGCACTCGTCACCGACAAGCTGATACTCGGGCGTGTAGAGCTCTTTCTTAAAACCAAACATGTGGTTCCTTCCTCGTGCGTTTAAAGCATATTTGTACGAATTGTAGCAATAAGCACGGGCTTACATCAATTGCGCACGTAGGTTATGCCGACTATGGCGAACTAATTTTAGGAACGCTGCTGCGGCTTCCAGGAACCCACATTGGCGTCGTACTGGTTCAGCGCGCTGTTGCCACCCTGCGCGATGGGCGCCAGGATCTCGCTTTGGTGGGAACTCATCGACTCGCCATCGGGAATGGCCAGCGAGATATCCCAGCTCTGGCAGATCACGTCAACGCGCTCATACATCCACTCGGCAAGCTGCTTTAAGTGGGCGATGTCATCCGCATAGACCGTATCGTCCTGGTACTTAAGGTTGTTAAGCTCATCTTGCGTCTTTTTGATCTGGTCGCGCAGGGCGTAGGCACTCTGCGACAGCTCCTGACGGGTGGACAGCGGCGTTCGGAGATAGCCGTTGTTAAAGGAATCGATGACCTCGCCGATCTGGTCCTCGTCAGCGTAGGACACGATGGTCTGATACAGACCGTCGAGCCTGGTATAGAGCTGATCATCGGTGAGCACGGTTTCTTCCTGGACCACCTCCGCAGAATCGTCTTGCTTGGTATCGTCCTCAGTGGCCTCGCCCTTTTGGCGCGTGGGGAAGGTGGTCTGTGCAGCTTGGCCAAACTGGTCGTAGAAGCCGGGCATAACACCCATGGGATCGGTCGTCACGAACCAATAGGCACCGCCGCAAACGACGGCAAGGACCGCGATTACGATAAGCGGCTTGGGAATATGACGCTTGTGCTTGTGATAGGCGTCCTCGTCGGGGTGCACCTTGCGCTTGGGTTTTTGAGCATCGTCATGCAGGGAAACGGGCATGGGAATATCGACCTTGGGGATACCGAAATCCTTATCGAAAGCTGGCAGCACGCAGGTCTCATTGGGGTCGGCGGCGTCCGAAAGCACCGCAGCGGCAGAGGCCGGCGCATGCGGCACCTCGGTATCGATCTGCTCTTGCGTTAGGCGCGGAAAGCCCGCCGTGCGGCCCGCTGCCAGGTCGGATGCGGCCGCGTCCTCGGAGAGGATACCCGGAGCGGGGCGTCCGCATTTGGGGCACGTGCGATCATGCGGAGAAAGACGGGCACCGCAGCCCTCACAGAACACGAACTCGGTGTGCTCCGGACCATCGCCCGGACCCACATAGGCGTTGCAGTAGGGGCAGAACGAGGCGCCGTCCTCGATAGTCTTAAGGCAATGCGGGCAGATCACGGCATCCTCTTTTCGAAGCAATTCAAACAATCGATGTTAGAGCATAACATCGCCACGGCCCCACAGGAGCAAGGCACCAATTCAACATCGCCAGGGCGCGTAGTTATTTCTTCTTTTTGCTTGGCATCGAGACTTTGATGCCTTGGGCGGACTTGGTCACGCGGGAGCGCTTGACTCCGGTACTCTTCTTTTTCTTGGGCTGGGCCTGGACCACGCCCTCGAGTGCGCGGGCCTCGGCCTCACGAACGGTGCGAGCTTCGCGGCGCTGCGCCATGTCGGCGGCGACGCGCTTGGCAAAACGCTCGGCCGTCGAACCCGTCGAGCTCACCTTGCCGCCACCGCGACCCAAGCGGACGCGCACACCGCGGCCAAAACCAGTTGCGGCATGACGACGACGCGGCTTGAGCGAATCCATCATCGTGGCGAGCTTAAAGAACACCGAGCAGGTGATGACCACGATGACAGCCAAGATAACCATCTGGCCCATCAACAGGTTGGCAATAGACAGCAGCTTCGGGAATCCGATAACGCCCGTCAGGATGCCGGCAACTACAAACACAAAGAGCGCCACACGTAAGGGCGTGAGGGGCTGCGAGATACGCCAGATCAGGCTGACACTCGCCGCGCACGACGTAAGTAGGCACATCGTAGACAGCGTGAGCTGGTTAAAGCCGAACACGCGCGCCACAAAGATATCGAGCGCCGCGGCCAAAATGACCGCAAGCGACGCCGGCAGTGCCCGCTTGAGCACGTTCGTCAGGAACGACCCCTTCACGCGAGCATTGTTGGGCTCCAGGCCCAACACAAAGCCCGGCGCGCCGATGCAGAAGAAGTTGATGAGCGTCATCTGAATCGGCTCGAAAGGGTACGGCGGCAGTGCGATGCACAGCGCCGCCAGGCCCATCGAGAACAGCGTCTTGGTCAAGAACAGCGAAGCCGAACGCTGCAGGTTGTTGATGGAGCGACGGCCCTCGGCCACCACGGCGGGCATCGAGGCAAAGTCGTTGTCGACGAGCACGATCTCGGCCACGTTGCGCGCGGCATCGGAGCCGGCCGCCATGGCGACGGAGCAGTCGGCCTCCTTGAGCGCCAGCACGTCGTTGACGCCGTCGCCCGTCATGGCCACGGTGTGCTCGCGGCGCTTGAGTGCCTGCACGAGCTCGCGCTTCTGCTGCGGGGTCACACGACCAAAAACATGGTAGCGGTCCACTGCGGCATCGAGCTTGGCCGGCGTATCGAGCGTCGTGGCGTCCACATAAGCGTCCGCCCCCGGCACGCCCACCACGCGCGCGATCGACGACACCGTACGCGGGTCGTCGCCACTGATCACGTTAAGGGTCACGCCCTGCTCGTTAAAGTAGCCGATGGTCTCGGCCGCCGAGGTACGAATCTCGTCGCGGATGGTCACAAAGCCCACGGGCTCGGCCTCGCCCACCATATCGCCATCGGGCGTAAAGCCGTCCACGCGCGCCACCACGAGCACGCGGCAGGTATCGGCAAGCTCGGCGACACGGTTCTCGACCTGGGCAAACGCACGATCAGAGAGCACAAACTGCGCCGCACCCATCACATAGGAGCCCTGCGCAAACGAGGCACCACTCCACTTTTTGGAGGACGAGAACGGAATGACCGACAGCGGCTCAGACACCTCGACCGGGCGATCGGCGTAATAGTTGAGCAGCGCCTGGCAGGTCTCGTTGGCATCCGCAGAGGTCGCGCGGGCAACATTGGCAAGCGCAAAGTCGAGCACCGTGGTATCGACGGGGACAGACGCCTCGCTCTCCCCCGCGTTCAAGCCAACGCCCTCAACCGGCAGCGGATACGTGCCCTCGACCTCCATGCGGCCCGACGTGATGGTACCCGTCTTGTCCAGGCACAGCACGTCGACGCGGGCGAGCGTCTCGATGCAGTAGAGCTGCTGTGCCAGCACCTTGCGGCGGGCCAGGCGCACCGTGGCGATGGCGAGCACCGACGAGGTCAGCAGCACCAGGCCTTGCGGGATCATGCCCAGCAGGGCGCCCACCGTGGACAGTAGCGCCGACGAAGGTACATGACCAGCCAACAGCTCGGAAAAGCACCACGAAAGCGCGCTATCGCCTGGAGTTCCCGCGGCATCCCACAGCTCGCTCACACTCGAGGCAAACAACGCCAAACCGAGCGGGATCATGATGATGCTCGCAAAGCGCACGATGGCGTTAAGCGCGTTCATGATCTCGGAATTGACCTTTTTGACGTACTTCGCCTCGTTATTAATTTTGGCCACGTAGTTGTCGGCGCCGACATGGATCACGCGGGCGCGCAGCAAGCCCGAGTCGATAAAGCTGCCGCTCATGAGCTCGGAGCCGGGCTGCTTTTTGATGAGATCGCTCTCGCCCGTCAGCAGGCTCTCATTCACGAGCGCCTCGCCCGAAACCACCACGGCGTCAGCGGGAATCTGGTCGCCACGCCCCAGGCGGATGATGTCGTCGAGCACGATCTGATCCAGGTCGAGCTCAACCTCGGAGCCGTCGCGCACCGCGATGGCCTTCTTGGAGGTCAGCAGCGTGAGCTTATCGACCATCTTCTTGGAACGCATGGACTGAATGACGCCAATAGCGGTATTGAGGAACACCACGAACAGGAACGTCAGATTCTTAAACGAACCGGTCAAAATGACCAGGAACGCCAAGATCACGTTGATCAAATTGAACAGCGTGCAGAGGTTCTCGATGATGAGCTCTTTGACCGACTTGGTCTTGAGCTCCATGTTGCGGTTGATCTTACCGGCGGCGATGCGCTCCTCGATCTCGGCGGTCGAGAGTCCGCGCTCGATATCCGTTGCTGCCATACCACGTCCCATCACGTCGCGTCGGTATAAGAAAAACCGCCCGGACCATGCGAGGTTCGGACGGTCTCACGTTCGATGGTGCCCCATGTTGGATTCGAACCAACGGCCTTCTGCTCCGGAGGCAGACGCTCTAATCCCCTGAGCTAATAGGGCCAACGTTTGGCATTATACCCAAGTGCACCACGGGCTATCAAAAAAAGAAAAAGCTTTGCAATTCCGGGGAAGACGCGGCTCAACGGCCCACTTTAGAAGGCAAAAGCGAGTCAGATAGTATAAACTCTCATGCACCATATGTACACGGCTCGCGATGCGGGCCGTTTTTGCAAGGGCTATCCATCGAGGTGAGAGGCACACCATGATTGCAATTTTAAAAGAGAGCGCCAGCGACGAGGCCGTCAGCCATATCGTCAGCTGGATTGAGAAAAAGGGCCTGAAGACCGATGTCTCGCGCGGCGAGAATGAGACGATCATCGGCCTGGTGGGCGATACGACCAAGATCGACCCGTTCCTGCTCGAGTCCATGGATGTCGTCGAGCGCGTGCAGCGCGTCTCCGAGCCGTTCAAGCGCGCCAACCGCAAGTTCCACCCCGAGGACTCCGTCATCGACTGCGGCCACGGCGTCAAGATCGGCGGCGATCAGTTCCAGGTCATCGCCGGCCCGTGCTCCGTCGAGGGCGAGAACCTCATCCGCATCGCCCGCCGCGTGAAGGCCGCCGGTGCCACGATGCTGCGCGGCGGTGCCTACAAGCCCCGCACTTCCCCGTACGCCTACCAGGGCATGGGCCCCGCCGGTCTGGACCTGCTGTGCGAGGCGTCTGCCGAGCTCGACATGCCGATCGTCACCGAGATCATGGACCCGCGCGACGTGCAGGTCTTCCTGGACAAGAAAATCGACGTCATGCAGATCGGCGCCCGCAACGCCCAGAACTTCCCTCTGCTCAAAGAGGTCGGCAAGACCAAGACTCCGATCTTGCTTAAGCGCGGCATGTCCGGCACGATCGATGAGCTGCTCATGGCCGCCGAGTACATCATGAGCGAGGGCAACGACAACGTCATCCTGTGCGAGCGCGGCATCCGCACCTTCGAGACCCGTACTCGCAACACATTCGACCTCAACGCCGTGCCGGTGCTGCACCACCTGTCGCACCTGCCCGTCGTCGCCGACCCCAGCCACGCCACCGGCTACACCCGCTACGTTGAGCCCATGGCGCTTGCCGCGACCGCCTGCGGCGCCAACGGCCTGGAGATCGAGGTCCACGACGAGCCGAGCCGCGCCTGGTCCGACGGCGCCCAGGCCCTCACCCCCGATCAGTTCGACGACACCATGCGCCGCATCCGAGCCATCCGCGAGGTCGTCTGCCAAGAGACCATGGAGTAGCCCATGGGTACCGTGAGAAACGCGCGCGTTAACCAGGGCGGCCCCAAGTGCGCCGGCATCGTCGGCCTTGGCCTCATCGGCGGCAGCTTTGCCCGCGGCTATGCGCAGGCGGGCGTCCGCGTGCTGGCCTGGGATCCCGATGACGATGTCATGACGGCTGCCAGCATGGGCACCGTTGCCGGCGAGCTCAACGACGAGACGCTCGGCGAATGCGACATCATCGTCCTGGCTTGCTACCCCGAAGCCTGCATCGAGTGGCTCGAGGCGCACGCCCAGGCGCTCGCCGACGCCACCGATACCGAGGCCATCATGGGCCCCGTGGTAATTGACACGGTGGGCGTCAAGGGTATCGTGTGCGAGCGCGCCTTTGAGCTTGCCCGCGAGCACGGCTTTTACTTTGTGGGCGCGCACCCCATGGCGGGCACGCAGTACTCGGGCTATGCACACTCCCGCGCCGACCTGTTCCAGGGCGCCCCGCTGGTGCTCGTACCGCCCGCGGTGGACGATGCGCTCAAGCTGGAGCTTTTGGGCCAGGTGCGCGAGATGGTGCGCCCCTTGGGCTTTGGCAAGTTCAGCGTGACCAGCGCCGCCGAGCACGACCGTGTCATCGCCTTCACGAGCCAGCTTGCGCACGTGGTATCCAACGCCTACGTCAAAAGCCCCACTGCCCAGGTCCACCACGGCTTTTCGGCCGGTAGCTACCGCGATCTCACCCGCGTGGCGCACCTCAACCCGCAAATGTGGTCCGAGCTCATGATCGACGACGCCGATGCGCTCGCCTTCGAGATCGACCATCTGATTGAATCGCTCGGCGCCTACAGCCGCGCCCTTAAGGAACGCGACCAGCGCTATCTGGAGAATCTCCTTGCCGAGGGCGATCGCATCAAGCGCGCACTCGACGACGAGGCCTCCCACTAGACAACCCATCACGCCAGGTCGAAAGGACCGAAGCTTATGGCGATTACCATCGATATCGACACTGCACGCCCCTATCAGGTGCATGTTGGCACGTTTTTGCTGGAGCAGGCGGGGCCGCTCGTGCGCGCCACCGCCGGCGGCACCAAGGCCGTCATCGTGACGGACACCAACGTGGGCCCGCTCTACCAGATGCCCGTTAAGCAGAGCCTGGAGGCGTCAGGCTACGAGGTGAGCATCTGCACCTTCGAGGCCGGCGAGGCCCATAAGCGCGCCGAGACCTACGTTGCCATTTTGGAGTTTGTGGCCGAGCACGAGCTTTCGCGCTCCGACGTGATCGCGGCACTCGGCGGCGGCGTCGTGGGCGACGTGGCGGGCTTTGTGGCCGCCACCTACATGCGCGGCTGCAAGTTTGTGCAGGTCCCCACGAGCCTGCTCGCCATGGTTGATTCGTCGGTGGGCGGAAAGACGGCCATCGACCTCGCTGCCGGCAAGAACTTGGCCGGCGCCTTTTGGCAGCCGAGCGTGGTCATTGCCGACGTGGGGTGCCTGGCCACCCTCACGCCCGAGCAGTTCGCCGACGGCTGCGGCGAGGTCGTCAAGCACGCCGTAATCGCCGACCCGGAGCTTTTCGCCGAGCTGGAGAAGACCCCGCTCACGCTGGAGCTGCTCAACCGCGACGTGGCCCGCGTAGCGCTCATAATCGCCCGCAATATCGACATCAAGCGCGCCGTGGTCGTCGCCGACGAGCGCGAGACCAACCAGCGCAAGCTGCTTAACTTTGGACACAGCGCCGGGCACGCCGTCGAGGCCTGCGAGCACTTTGAGCTCGGACACGGCAACTGCGTTTCAATCGGCATGGGCATCATCACGCGCGCCGCGGCCCTGCACGGCGTCTGCGATGCTGCACTGCCCGGTCGTATTGAGGAACTCTGCGCCCGCCATGGCCTCACGACCCGCTGCGACCTAGATGCCGATACCGTCTTTGCCGAGGCGCTCCACGACAAGAAGCGCGCGGGCGACACCATCGATCTAGTGATTCCGCACGGCATTGGCCGCTGCAGCATCGACCGCACACCGCTTTCCACTTTCCACGAACTCATTGCCGAGGGCCTCGGCCAGAAGGGAGACGCATCCGCATGCTAGCCCGCATCACCCCGTCCCCACTCAAGGGCACCGTTCCCGCCATCGCGTCCAAGTCGATGGCGCATCGCCTCATCATCTGCGCCGCGCTCGCCAACGGCGAGACACACGTCACCTGCAACACCACCTGTGCCGACATCGAGGCTACGGTGCGCTGCCTTACGGCACTCGGTGCCCGCATCGAGACCGTCGAGGACGGCTTCCAGGTCCACCCCACCATGAAGAGTGTTGAGTTTGGCCTGCTCAAGGCCCTTGCCGGCGGCACGCTTGACTGCGGTGAAAGCGGCTCCACGCTCCGCTTTATGCTGCCTGTCGCCTGCGCGCTGGGTGCAGAAGCAACTTTTGTGGGTCAGGGGCGCTTGGGCGCCCGCCCGCTCTCCCCGCTCTCGGACGAGATCATCGCCGCCGGCTGCGACCTACAGGGTCTGGGCGGTTTTCCGCTCAAGACGAGCGGCCGCATGCGCCCGGGCACCTTTGTGCTTCCGGGCAACGTGAGCTCGCAGTACATCTCGGGCCTGCTGCTGGCAGCCCCGCTGCTGGCCCAGCCCTCCTGCGTGCAGGTGACCGGGCTCATCGAGAGCCGCCCCTACATCAACCTGACGATACAGGCCATGAAGGCCTTTGGCGTCGAGGTCAACGTCGAGCGCATTCCGGCCAAGGACGGCCAGCCCGAGGTCACGAACTTCCGCGTGAGCAGTGGCTCGTACCGCACGCCCGGCAGCGTGGCCGTCGAGGGCGACTGGTCCAACGCCGCCTTTTGGCTGTGCGCCGGCGCCATCGGTACCGACCCAATCACCGTCGAGGGCGTGTCGCTAAGCTCCGCACAGGGCGACCGTAACGTGCTTGCCGCGCTTTCGCGCTTTGGCGCCCGCATCGTGCGCTCCACCAACGCCGCCACCGTGCAGTCCGACAAGCTCGCCGGCTTTGAGATGAGTGCCCACGACATTCCGGACCTGGTGCCCGTCATCTCGGCCGTGGCCTCGCTGGCACAGGGCCGCACCTTTATCCGCGATTGTGCCCGTCTGCGCATCAAGGAATCCGACCGCTTGGTCACCACCACCCGCGAGCTCACCGCGCTGGGCGCGCAGGTGCGCATTGCCGGCGACGACCTCATCATCAAGGGCGTCGACGCCTTTACCGGCGGCGAGGTCGATTCGCACAACGACCATCGCATCGCCATGATGGCCGCTATCGCCGCGAGCCGCGCCACCGGCGAGGTCGTGATCCACGGTGCCGATGCCGTCAACAAGTCCTATCCCGATTTCTTCGACCACTACCGCCTGCTGGGCGGCAAGGTCACACTCGAGGAGGAATAGCATGTCCTCGACCTTTGGCAACGTCTTGCACTTAAGCATCTTCGGCCAGTCGCACTCCCCCGCCATCGGCTGCTCCCTCGATGGCATCCCGGCGGGCATCGCTGTTGACCAGGAGCGGCTGCAGGCCTTCCTTGACCGTCGTGCCCCCGGTCGCGACGAGACCGCGACCAAACGCCGCGAGGCCGACGCCGCGCATATCATCGCCGGTGTGGTCGATGGACATACCACGGGAGCACCCATCGCCGCGATTATCGAGAACACCAACACGCGTTCAAAGGACTATTCCGAGCTGCGCCGCAAGCCCCGCCCCGGACACGCGGATTTTCCGGCGCGCGTGAAGTATCACAACATGCACGATGTCGCTGGTGGCGGGCATTTCTCCGGCCGCCTAACGGCACCCCTGTGCATCGCCGGCGGGATCGCGCTGCAGGCGCTCGAGGCCCGCGGCATTCAGGTCATGGCGCACGTCGCGCAGATCGGCGGCATCTCCGACCTGCCCATGGACGACATGGTCTATCGCGAGGCCGACCGCAAGGCGATCCTTACGAACGACCTTCCCTGCATTGACGCCGCCGCAGCCGGCCGCATGCGCGAGGAGATTCTGGCCACGCGCGACGAACTCGACAGCATCGGCGGCATCGTGGAGTGTGGCATCTATGGGCTTCCCGCGGGCATTGGCGATCCCATGTTCGACGGCATAGAGAACCGCATCGCTCAGATCGCGTTTGGCATTCCCGCAGTTAAGGGCGTGGAGTTTGGCATGGGCTTTGCCGTGGCGGCTATGCGCGGCAGCGAGAACAACGATCCTTATCGTATCGATGCCGAGACGGGCGAGATCGAGGTCGAGTCCAACAACGCCGGCGGCATCCTGGGCGGCATTTCCACGGGCGCGCCCGTCATGTGGCGCATGGCCGTAAAGCCCACGCCCTCCATTGGCCGCGAGCAGCAGACGGTGGACATGGACGCTATGGAAAATGCCGAGCTCTCGGTCCACGGCCGCCACGATCCCTGCATCGTCCCGCGCGCCGTCCCCGTAGCCGAAGCAGCCGCAGCGCTAGCTATCTGGGACGCCCTCCTCGAGGACGCAGGCCAGCGCTAGCCCACCCTGGGGTAGTTAATTTGGGACGGGGCTTTTTTAGCTACCCCATGTGCCAGTTGATATTTGCCCTGGCACCCATCGATTCGTCGACAGCCAAAGGGTAGCTAAAAAAGCCCCGTCCCAAATTAACTACCCCAGGCAACGATTCACGAAAGGGGCCTCCATGGACCTTGCTGACATCCGCCAGGCCATCGACGGCATCGACACCACGCTCCTCAACAGCTTTATCGAGCGCATGGACATTGCCACCGAGGTCGCCAAGTCAAAAATCGAGATGGGCAAGGCCGTCTTCGACCCCGCCCGCGAGCGCTCCAAGCTCAATAACCTCGCCAGTCGCGCACCCGAGCGCTACGAGGCTCAGACCATCACCCTGTTCCGCCTCCTCATGAGCATGAGCAAAGCCCAGCAGCAGCGCTACATCAACGAGCTCAAGGGCATCACGGTGTCGCAAAAAGCCCACGCCACGGCCGTAGCCTTCGATACGCCTTTCCCTCAAACGGCCTCCGTTGCCTGCCAGGGCGTGGAAGGCGCCTACAGCCAAATCGCCGCGTGCAAGCTCTTCGACGTACCCGATATTGCGTTTTTCGAGACCTTCGAGGGCGTCATGCGTGCCGTGCGCGACGGCTTCTGCGAGTTTGGCGTGCTACCCATCGAAAACTCCACCGCCGGTTCGGTCAACGCCGTCTACGACCTGCTCGCACAATTCGACTTCCATATCGTGCGCTCGCTGCGCCTCAAGATCGACCATAACCTGCTCGTCAAGCCCGGCACCAAGCTCGCGGACATACGCGAGGTCTACAGCCACGGCCAGGCCATTGCCCAATGCGCCGGCTTTATCGAGGCGCACGACCTGCACGCCACCAAGTACCCCAACACGGCCATGTCGGCCGAGATGGTCGCCAGCTCCGAACGCACCGATGTTGCCGCGATCGCCTCGCGCAGCTGTGCGGCACTCTACGGACTGGAGGTGCTGGAACCCAACATCCAGGACTCGGACAACAACTATACGCGTTTTGTCGTCATCAGTCGCGAGCCGCGCGTCTACCCCGGCGCCAACCGTACCTCGCTCATGATCAACACAGCCAACGAGCCGGGCGCCCTTTACCGCGTACTCGAGCGCTTCTATGCGCTCAACATCAACCTCATTAAGCTCGAAAGCCGTCCCATCCCCGGGCACGACTTTGAGTTTATGTTCTACTTTGACCTGGACTGCCCCTTTGGTAGCAAGGCCCTCGACGACCTGCTCGATTCCATCGACGACGTGTGCGAGAGCTTCACCTACTTTGGCAGCTACACGGAGGTGCTCTAGATGACCGATGCCGCCGCAACCCGCCCCTACGGCGTGCTGGGCCGCGTGCTGGGCCACAGCTACACCCCAACCATCTACAAGGAGCTCGCGGGACTCGAGTACGTGCGATTTGAGCGCGAGCCCGAGGATCTTGAGGCCTTTATGACGGGCGACGAATGGGAGGGCACCAACGTGACCATCCCCTACAAGCGCGTTGTCATGGAATACCTGGACGAGCTGAGTCCGCTGGCCGAGCGCATGGGCAACGTCAACACCATCACACGCCTGCCTGACGGCCGTCTACGTGGCGACAACACCGACTACTTTGGTTTTCAGTGTCTAGTCGAGGAGTTAGGCGTAGAGGTTGCCGGCAAGAAGGCCCTCGTGCTCGGTGCCACCGGCGGCGCCGGCACCACGGCAAGTATGGTGCTGGGCGACCTGGGCGCGATCGTGGTACCCGTAGGACGCGCGAGCGAGGTCAACTACGACAACATCTCCCAGCAATCCGATGCCGCGTTGCTCGTCAACTGCACGCCTGCCGGCATGTTCCCCCACTGCCCCGACGCGCCTTGCACGCTCGAGGGCCTCGACGCGCTCGAGGGCATCATCGATATCGTCTACAACCCCGCCCGCACGGGCCTAATGCTCGAAGCCGAGCGCCGCGGCATCCCCTGCATCGGCGGCCTGCTCATGCTTGTGGCCCAGGCGGCACAGGCTGTTGAGCGCTACACCGGCCAAGTCACCCCGCGCGAGCGCATCCTGGACGTAACGGAGCGCCTGTCCCGCCGCGAGCAGAACATCGCCCTGATTGGCATGCCGGGTTCGGGCAAGACCCGCGTGGGCGAGCAGATTGCCCTGCTCACGGGTCGCGAGCACATTGACCTGGACCGCGCACTCGAGAATCGCCTGGGTATGCCCTGCGCCGACTTTATCATCGAGCGCGGCGAGGCGGCCTTCCGCGAGCAGGAGACGGCGACGCTGGCCGACATCTCCAAGCGCAGCGGCCTGGTGCTTTCCACGGGCGGCGGCGTGGTCACGCGAGACGAGAACTACCCGCTGCTGCACCAGAACAGTCAGATCGTGATGCTCAACCGTAAGCTTGACGAACTCGCCCACAAGGGACGCCCCATCACCGCCCGCGAAGGCATCGATAAGCTGGCCAAGCAGCGCATGCCACGCTACCGCGCCTGGGCCGACTACATCATCGACTCACGCGATTGCGCCGCCAACACCGCCCAAGCCCTCCTCGACACCCTCCCACCCGCTCTCTAACCAAAACCACCACAAAGGGGACAGGCACCTTTGTGGTGGTTTTCCAACCGCAAAGGAAGCAACCATGAAAGCACTCGTCATCAACGGCCCCAACCTCAACATGCTCGGCATTCGCGAGCCGGGCATCTATGGCAGCGACAACTACGACCGCTTAGTGCAGATCTGCCAGGAAGCGGGCACCGCACAGGGCTTCGACGAGGTCGAGGTCTTCCAATCTAACCACGAGGGCGGCATCGTCGACAAGATCCAGCAGGCCTACGGCAAGGTCGACGGCATCGTCATCAACCCGGCAGCCTACACGCACACCAGCGTGGCAATCCTTGACGCCCTCAAGGCCGTCGCCATCCCTGCCGTCGAGGTGCACATCAGCGCCGTAGAGACGCGCGAGGACTTCCGCCAGGTGAGCTACGCACGCCTAGCCTGCTTCGCCACCATCACCGGCGAAGGCCTCCAAGGCTACGCACACGCGATGGAGCTGCTGAAAGAGTATCTGCTACACTAATCCATGGGACTAAATAATCAGGTTTGTTTGTCCCAAAGCTTAAGTAGCTGTCCAATTGACATACAAAGGAGCATATCCATGTCCCAGTACGATTACCTAGTCGTCGGCGCCGGCCTCTCTGGCGCCGTCTTCGCCAACGCCGCCAAGCGCGCCGGCAAGTCGGTCCTGGTCATCGATCGCCGCGATCACATCGCCGGCAACATCTACACCGAGGACGTCGAGGGCATCCAGGTCCACCGCTACGGCGCGCATATCTTCCACACCTCCATGAAGGACGTCTGGGACTACGTCAACCGCTTCGCCGAGTTCAACAATTATGTCAACTCGCCGGTCGCCAACTTCCGCGGCAGCATGTACAACATGCCCTTCAACATGAACACCTTCGCCAAGATGTGGCCGGGCGTCGTCACGCCAGCAGACGCCAAGGCCAAGATTGCCGAGCAGGTGGCCGCCGAGAACATCGGAGAGCCGCAGAACCTCGAGGAGCAGGCGCTGTCGCTCGTCGGCCGCGACATCTTCGAGACACTCGTGAAGGGCTACACCGAGAAGCAGTGGGGCCGTGATTGCAAGGACCTGCCCGCAAGCATCATCAAGCGCCTCCCCTGCCGCTTCACCTACGACAACAACTACTTCAACGACCGCTACCAAGGCATCCCCATGGGCGGCTACACCAAGATGGTCGCCAACATGCTCGAGGGCGTCGAGGTGCGCTGCGGCGTGGAGTACAAGGAGCTGGCCGCCGCCGAGCCCGACATCGCCGCCAAGACGATCTACTGCGGCCCCATCGACGCGTTCTACGACTTCAAGCTGGGCACGCTCGAGTACCGCAGCCTGCGCTTTGAGACCGAGACGCTCGACGAGCAGGACCACCAGGGCGTTGCCGTGGTCAACTACACCGAGCGCGAGGTCCCCTACACGCGCATCATCGAGCACAAGCACTTCGAGTTCGGCACGCAGGAGAAGACCGTCATCACGCGCGAGTACCCGGCGGACTGGAAGCCCGGCGACGAGCCCTACTACCCCATCAACGACGCCAGGAACGAGGCCCTGTACAGGCAGTACGAGGAGCTGGCGGCGCAGGAGGGCGACGTGGTCTTCGCCGGTCGCCTGGGCGGCTACAAGTACTACGACATGGACAAGGCCATCGCCGCCGCCTTTGAGCTCGTCCGCAACGAGCTGGGCGTGGAGCCGACTGAGGCGTAAGAGCCCAACAGCCAAAGGCTGATAGCCATTCTGAAATGTAGAAAGTCCGGTGCAGCATCGCTGCATCGGACTTATTGTTGAGGGAGCACTGCACGCGCACGCGTCCCAAAAAGCAAAGACCCGGCACAATAACCGGGTCTTCAAAAACTCTCTGGTGCTCCATGGCGGATTCGAACCGTCGACCTTGGGATTAGAAGTCCCCTGCTCTATCCAACTGAGCTAATGGAGCATAAAAGCCGCACGTCCAAGCGGGTACAAGTTCGCGCGACTAAAAGATTATAACCTACTTGAACTGGTCGTGGTATGCCTTGCAGACCTCATCCACGGGACCATCCATACGCAAGTCGCCCTTCTCAATCCAAACAGCACGCTGGCAAATGCGCTCAACCTGCTCCATGGAGTGAGAAACGAACAAGACCGTGACGTCACCACTCTCGATAAAGTGCTGAATGCGACGCTCACACTTCTGCTGGAAAAAGACATCGCCAACAGAAAGCGTCTCATCGACGATCAGGATATCGGGCTCGGTAATCGTGGCGATAGCAAAGGCAATGCGCGCGACCATACCCGAAGAGAAGTTCTTCAAGGGCATGTCAACAAAGTCTTTGAGCTCAGCAAACTCGATGATCTCGTCAAAGCTAGCGTCAATAAACTCCTTGGTGTATCCAAGGAGCGCACCGTTCAGATAGATATTCTCACGTGCGGTAAGCTCCGGGTCAAAGCCGGCACCGAGCTCAATCAGTGGCGCGATATTGCCGTGGACCTTAACCTCGCCTTCGCTGGGCTCCAAAACGCCAGCGATGATCTTGAGCATCGTAGACTTACCGGAACCGTTAGTACCAACAAGACCAACGACCTCGCCGCGATGCACATCAAACGAAATGTGCTTAAGTGCACGGAACTCCTCAAAGAACAGCTCGTGCTTGGCGAGCTTAATAAAATACTCCTTGAGGTTTGTCAGGGACTCGGACGCCATGTTGAAAATCATGGTAACGTCTTTAACCTCAACAGCAAGGGGCTGCTTGCTGTAATCAATAGCAGATTCAGTCATAAACAGCACTCCTTAGATGTAGAGAATAAACTTGTGCTCGGTCTTATGAAATACGGTATAGCCAATAGCAAGAGCAAGAACAGCCCAGGCAACACATAAGCCGAACGTAAGCGCAGAAGGCACGGTATTGAACAGGAAGATATCACGCATAAACTGGAGATAGTTGTACATGGGATTCAAGACCACCAGCACCTGGATCCAATGTGCCATTTGGCTGATGTAATCGGTCGTCCAGAAAATAGGCGTCAGATACATCCAGGCCGTGATAACAACGGTCCACAGGTGCATAACGTCGCGGAAAAAGACCGCCAGCGCCGACAACATCATGCCCAAGCCCATGCAGAAGCACATAAGCAACAGCAGGCAAACCGGCAGCAGAATTAAATGCCAGGTAGGGACAACACGGAAAAAGAGCATAACAAGGGCGACGGCAACCAAAGAGAAGGAAAAGTTGACAAGAGAAAACAGCACCTTCTGCACCGGAAACACCCAGCGATGGACCTTAACCTTCTTGAGCAGAGAAGACGCCCAAATGATGGACATGAGCGCCTGGTTCGTCGACTCGGACATGACAGAGAACGTAATGTTACCGACAATCAGATATAACGGATACATTTCAGGCGCAATTGACCCATTGCGGCTCTGGCCAAAAATCGTCGAAAACACGATCGACATAACAACCATCATCAGCAGCGGGTTAAGCACGGACCATGCCACGCCCAAAACACTGCGACGATATTTGATTTTAAAATCTTTGGTGACAAGCTGCTTAAGAATGAACTTGTCCTTTTCAAAATCATTTTTAGCGTGAGAGGCCGGTTTAGCCACCGCTTTCTGACTCTCTACATTGTCAGCCACGGACCATCTCCTTGTCTCGTAAAACATAACAGTGGAAAGTATAGCCCTCCCACGTTGACGATAACCCACCGCAACAAATCTGGAGAACTAACCCATATCTAATCAAAGGGGCAGGCGATAGGTATACTTTCGACCAGATGAGTCATTAAAGGAGGTCCTACATGGACTATTCGAATACCGCCGTCATAATCCCCTGTTACAACGAAGCGCTGACGATTGGCAAAGTTGTCGACGATTTTCATCGAGAGCTGCCCGGTGCAATTGTCTACGTTTACGATAACAACTCGTCCGATGGCACTTCGCAAATCGCAAAGCAACACGGGGCAACAGTGCGCCACGAGCCCAGGCAGGGCAAAGGCAACGTGTGCCGCCAAATGTTCCGTGATGTCGATGCCGAATGCTACTTGATGGTCGACGGCGACGATACCTACCCCGCCGAAGCTGCCAAGTCACTCTGCAATCCCATCCTTAACGGCGAAGCAGATATGACCGTTGGCGATCGCCTGTCAAACGGCACCTATGCCGAAGAGAATAAACGAGCCTTTCACGGCTTTGGCAACAACCTTGTTCGCGCCATGATCAAGTGGATTTACGGCTACAGCTTTGACGACGTGATGACCGGCTACCGAGCCATGAGCAAGCCCTTCGTCAAGACCTTCCCCGTCTTGAGCGAGGGCTTCCAGATCGAAACCGAGCTCTCCATCCACGCCGTCGACCACCGCTGGCGCATTCAAGACGTGCCGGTGGAGTATCGAGATCGACCCGCCGGCTCCGAATCAAAACTCAACACGGTAAGCGACGGCATCAAGGTCATCGCAATGATTGGCACGCTCTTTAAAGACTATCGTCCGCTCAAGTTCTTCAGTCTTATCGCGATCATCTTTGCCATCATAGGGCTCGCTCTCGGTATACCAATCGTCGCAGAGTACTTCCAGACCGGATTAGTCCCTCGCTTCCCCACCGCAATGCTCGCCGTCTCGTTTATGTTCCTATGCGGGCTAAGCCTGGCAACGGGGCTTATCCTCGACTCGGTTGCGAAAGTTGAACGAAAGCAATGGGAGCTACAGGTATATAAGACGCACAAAACAAAAGGTGAGTGAATCCAATGAGCACAAGCAAACGTCTTACAAACTGGGACCTCCTAAGAGCCCTATCGATGTTTTTGGTTGTTGTCGTCCACATTGCACCACAACTGGGCAGCTTTAGAAACATCAACGCGAGTCCAATAGCAAGCACGGCTGCCATTATCTGTGATCCAATTTTCTTCTGCCTGTCTGGCTATTTCGCATTTAAGCCACTTAAGAAAAGTTACAAGGATTACCTATTCGATAAGGCCCTGTCTCTATTGCTACCCATCTTCGTATATGCCGGACTATTGTACGCATTCAAAACTGCCACCGGCTCATTACAGGATACGAACTATATACGATATACAAGCGACCTGGTTCAAGGCGGTTGGTGGTTTGTCCCGGCACTCATACCTTTCATTTTGGTAGCACCGATACTATCGAAAATGTTTGATGCGCTCGATGATCGTACCTGCAAAATAGCCTTATTCGTAACCCTAGGAATTTATGCGTGGGGCGGGCTATCATGCGTTACAAAGTCCTTGCTCATCAACTCTCAGCATATAACCCTTGCGGCTGCCATAAGTATGTTTCAGCGCTTTATACCCATATCGCTACTCGGAGGAACGTATTTTACGTTCTTTTGTATGGGATATTTCATTAAACGCGTCAGCCCGTTACTGGACATAAGAGAAGTTCGCCTAATTAAGGTTGCCGGCATTCTATTCTTTATCCTAGACATTATTAGCGCGTATTTCGGATTCGAACGAGCGGACCCAAGTTATAACTGGATGGTTACAACTGTTGCCGTATTTATTGCTATAGACAGGCTTAAAATCTCTTCGGATGTATTATCTAAAGCCATTGAATGGTCTGCGAAAAGGTCTTACTCAATCTATCTCCTTCAGTACACAACGATTGAATTCGCCATCAATATTGTCTATGCCACCGCTTTGAATGGTGGATATGCGACGCTAGCTTGGCCGTTACGGCTGCTCACCTGGCTACTCGCGACGGCGTTGGCATATGGATTGGCGTTAGCGATAGCATCGTTGGTCGACACATTGATCATTGGGCCCATTCAGTCAAAAATCAGGCAGCACCGGCTGAAATTCTAAGATAGATAAATAAGAAGAGGCCCGGACTCAGTCTGGGCCTCTTCTTATTTAAGTCCCAAGTACTCTTCCCAGAACTCTCGTGAAGTCATATACGGCATGGAATCTTTCCATGCTCCTCTAACGCTCTTGCCTTCTTTACGATAGCGCTTCATCAGTTCGTGCTCTCGGCGCCGAATGCTCTTAAATCGTACTCGATCCATCGTGCGAACCGACCCCTGCTCGCGGGTCGGATCAAGAAAGACCAGCGTCTTGCAACGCGTCGAGTTGCCCTCAAGCGTACAACTGCCATTCTTAACTACATAGCCGGGCTTACCGCGCAACAGCGCATCGGGAAGATAGTGCTTGTCGTAAGGAATAGATCTCCAGTACTTCATAAACTTCGAAGGATGGGATTCCAGATTAACATTAGCGAGCACTTGCTCCGTAACCCCGGCCTTGCGAAGAAGCTCTGGATCCATTTCGGAAACAGGAATCAGCCTTTCGTTTAACTTACCCTTGCCGATCATCGTCGCGGCGCCATCAAGCTTCTGGAGATACTCAGGGCCACGCAGATAATCCTCAAAGCCATCAAGAATAAACTCGGCAGCCTGATAGTCCATATCGCGCAAGTTCTGACGTACCCCTCGCTGAATACGAAGGACAAACATCTTCTCATCAGCACAATCATCGAGAGCAATCATGGCAAAGAAGTTACGGAAGTACTGGTAGCAATCAACCGAAGCGCGGAAACGCCCCTCAAAGCTTGCATGCCACACGCAAATGCAATTCATGGTCATGTAGACAGGCTTATTGCGCATGCCAAACTCAACGTCGTCGCAGCGAATAAAGAAAGGCATGGGAAGGCCGTTCTTTTCGATAGCCTTCACCGGAATGCAGCTATACCACCAGGCTCCGTAAGCCTGGTCAACCTCGACGTTTGTACGTTCGTTTTCGAGGATATCGGACAGCTTGCCGACATTCAGATCTTCTTTTACTCGACGATAGGCACCGGTGGTCGCCACATACGAGACATCCTCAAACTGACGAGTTGGGTCCTCCATCGAAAGCATGGCACCGTTAATAAAGGCATCCTTATATTTGCCCCTAGCAAGAGAGAGCAGGTTAAACGCACGAATCAAACTCTCGGGCATGATAGAGACATCGTCATCCATCAAAATGATATGGGTGAACTGACTAGGAGCTTCAGTGGCCGCCATCATTCCACGTGCGAATCCTCCCGAACCGCCCGTATTGGGATTCGGAAGCACGGTGACTAGCTCATCGGAAAGTGATGCAGAATCGAGCGTCTGGCCATTGTCGACGATAAACATGTGGAAGTGGTCACGAATCGGACCGTCCTCTTTAGAGATGCCGGTTTTAACGAGTTCAATGTTTGGAAGAATATATCGTTCATTCTTAAATGTAGTAGTAGAAAGAGCAAGATTGATCTGGTTAATTGAGTCCTCAGGAACATCAGCCAGATAAGAGGCGTTCAAGAGGTCTACGGAATAGCCCTCATCACTCTCAATCCTAAAACCGATCAAGTCGTAACCGGTTGTATCGATATCAATATCGAGAACGCAAGGATCAACTTCATCGCCATCAAAAGGATTCGATTTAAGCTCGACAGGATTCAGCTCGCTAGATCTCACTCCATGAACGACAACCCGGCCCCTGCCAAATAAAGCCATATGCAAGACGACGCCGTCAACAGACGCATACTGACGCCATTTGCCAGCAGATAAGCCATTCACATACGTCAGAAAGTCAACGTGTCCATTGACATGAAGTGAATGAATGTCGTCATCATACGAAGCATCACCAGAGAGCACGCGATAGTAGAGTTCGGGAAAATCCTTTGCATGCTTTTCAACTTTAAGTACAACATTCGCAAGTTTAAACTGCATTTCAAATACCTTAATCAAAGCCGTTGTAACTACTAATTACATTCGTCGACAAACTTTGCCATCGCGGAGCGAACATCAGGATCAGACAAAACATCCTTTGCAAAATGATCATGCCCGCAGATGTCCATAGGCATGTAAGGCCATCCAGGATAACAGGCGTCAGCGACCTTTTCCGCTTTCGCAGGAACCGAAAAAGAGAAACCGCCAAACGGATGCTTTCTTACGGGAAGAATATCGTTGCGATCCCAAATTATTTTTCGCTTAGGGGCATCAAAAACGTTATCAATCGCGTATGCAAAATCGCCATGAGGCTCATCGGTCAACAAACCAAGTGCATGAGCCTTTTCGTTAAACGAATCGAATACGCTCTGGACAAGATCAATCTCCGCAAAAGAAACAACTGTTCTCTGAGCTTCCAAGTCAACATCCCCGCACTGCACGCTAAGACCGCTGTCGGGATGAACCATCCAAGGATTATCTTTCCAAAAACTAAACTCACGTTCATTATTGTCAAAGAAATCCATAAGCTCAATTCTAAGTTGCCTAAGCTGATCGTTCGCGCGCTTGGAATTCTCGGCCGCCCGGTCGTAAATCGAAATGTCCACAAAACAAGGTATAAGCGAATTAGTTGAACAAAAGCGAACTTGACGGCACTTTACAAACCAGTCATATACGAGAGTGATTTGAAATTCAGGGTCGTCTTTTAAAGCGGCAGTGAGCTTATCCACATCGGACCTAAGCATGCAGATATCAATATCGTCGTCCCAAGGAATAAAACCCGATCGAGACAAGGTGCCAACAAGAGAACCATAAGAAAGCCAGTATTGAATATTATTGGCAGCACAAATCGCGTCTAGCTTACTCATCAACGCTTCGTTTGCCTGCTGCATCAATCGAATATCACCCTCGGCGTCGGGTAATGCATCAAAGATTTTGCAACGGAGCTCAAAAGGGGTGAGATCGGGGTACGCACGTCGCGCTAGCAATTCAAAGCGAAGGCTCATTTGTTCTGACAGACTTTGTTGGCGTTGCTTGAGCAATTCAATTTCTGGAAATAGCCGAGTATCAAATTTGTAATTGATATTCATATTGATACCGTTATCGGCCTGCTCAATACGGGCAAAAACCTCGTCAAAACGACGGTCCATATCCTCATGCATAGCATGCAACGATCGGGATGAGCCAGGGAGGATCTTTTTAATAGTAGAAAGCAAGGACATGGCTTAACCTTCGCAACGACAAACAATGAACGAAGCACAATTACTCATATGATACAAAAGAATGAGTGGGTCCCACCTTGAAACCCACTCACATGAAGACTACTCCGACGCCTCTTCCAAATACTGTTTCCAGAAATCGATCGAAGTAAAGACATCTCTATACGAAGCGTATTCGGCATAAATCTTATCTTTGTTACGCTTGAATTCCTTCTCGGCTTTACGAAAACGACTCCAAACCTCTTTGAATCGCTTCTTATCCATATGTCTAATGATGCCCTTTTTATTAGGCATATCTACCACAATAAGCGTGTCAACATCCCTGATTTTACCTGCGGGATAAACCCATCCCGCAGCATCAATAACAGCAACCTTGCCCCTACGCTTCGCTGAATCGTTAACGAAACGGTGACCATTAATGGTCAGATAATCCTTAAATGCCTGGAGCCTAGACCTGTCACCCCCAAGGCTCAAATTGCCAAAAGTCAGTTGCGTCAAGTCGACACCCAATTCTATTGCCTGAGGGACGAGCTGCTCGATGGGAATCAACTGTTCCCTTTCACGATTTGCCGCCATAAAACGGGATTCAGCGACAGGATGAGAAATCCACTCGGGACCTCTTAAAAAATCTTCAAGGCCCTTTACGGCGAGGAGCGCGTCATCGTAGTCAAATTTCTTCAAGTCGAGTTCGACTTCTCGACGAATCTCATAAAGAAAATCAGAGAGAGGCGCAGCGCCAGTTGTCGCCTGACTGATTAGCGTATTTCGGCTTACCTGATAACGCTCCACGGCAGCACTATACTTAAACTTAAAGGAATTATGCCAAACGCAAATACCATTCATGGACATGAACTTGGGCTTGCAGCGAAGCGCGTACTCGGCGTCATCCGAACGAACAAATAAAGGCAAAGGCAGCCCCTCGCGCTCAATCGTTGCGGTAGGTATAACGCAATACCACCAGCCAGCATACTGTTGGGCAGTGTCCTCATAAAGGCCAGTTGGGGCCTTATATATCTCGGTCTCAACGACATCATGAAGTGAGGTCATATAGCCTGCAGGCTTAAGGGGAGAAAAAGTTCCCTTAGCAGTAAAGAACCCTAAATCCTCGGTACGCAAATTGGGCTCTTCCAAGCTCATCATGGCACCCGATAAAAAGGCCTCAGCATATTCTTCTTTGAGAAGAGAGAGCAGGTTGAAAGTGCGGATAAAACTCTCGGGAAGAACCTCGACATCATCGTCCATCAGAAGAACATGAGTCGCTTTAGGATTCTGCTCAAGTGACTCAATCATCCCCCGAGCAAAACCACCAGACCCGCCAACATTAGGATTTGGATGAACAGTAACACGCGATGAATCCAAGTTTGCACTATTCAGCGAACAGCCATTATCAATAATGTGTACGTGGAAATGATCAGCAATCTCTTCATCAGAATCAATAATGTTCTTTTGTAAAAGAGATACGTTACGGACAATATAGTCTTCTTTTTTAAACGTAGTAGTTGCAAGCGCTAGCTCAACTGGATGAATATCCAGTTCTTCACAATCGCAATAATAATACGCATTCCGAATATTAACAGGGCCTTCAGTACTGATATTAAAAGCGTGCAGAATCTCTCCCTCACAAAGGGAGAGTTCGATTTCAGCTGCACTCCATTCATCGGATCGTTGCAAACTAACCGCAGAGCCATCAATTGTAGAAGGAATCCAAGAATAATTATTTGCATACGTCTGCTGAAGCGTTAAGGCGGAGCCGCAATACTCGATATGAAGATAAAACGCCTTTGCAGTAGTGTATTTTCGCCACTTATAAATGGATAGCGCATTAAAATATGTTGTGAAATCAACATTGGTCGATTTCATGATTTCAATAGCGTCATTCGAAGTTGGAATAACAAGACCCTCCGTTGCCCTATAGCAAAGCAATGGATACTGCAGCATCGCATCAGATCCGTTAAAAATCAAATTTGCAAGTTTAAAATGCATTGAAAACCATCCAAAAAATTCCTGGTGCAACTTGGCAAAATGGCATAAATGCCCATGGCATTGTTTGCATTCTCACTGATTTTAAGAATGCAAACAATGTACTAAAGGCATCTAATCAAAATGAAGTTTTAGCTCTTCCTCCCAGTCGGGCATTCGGAAGCCGACCGACTCGAGCCTGGACAGGTCGAGCGCGGAGTGGACCGGGCGCGGTGCGATGGGGCCCTCGGCGTTCGCGTAGTAGTCGGCGGTCGAAACCGGAACTACCTTCTCCCCATTGCCGTTGGCGGCCTCGAAGACGGCGCGGGCGATGTCGGCCCAGGACTTCACGGCACCGGAGCCGGTGCAGTTGTAGGTGCCGTAGGGCGCATGGGTCCCCAGCACGTGGAAGATGGCAGCCGCCATGTCGCGCGTGAAGGTCAGGCGGCCCAGCTGGTCGTCGACGACCGTGACCTGCGCGAGCCCGTCCTCGGGGTCGGCGACGCGGTCGGACAGCCCCCTCATGGTCTTGACGAAGTTGTGCCCCTCGCCGACGACCCAGGAGCTGCGCATGATGTAGTGGCGCGGGCACCCCGCCACGGCGATGTCGCCGGCGGCCTTGGTCTGGCCGTAGACGGACAGCGGGCTGAACGGCTCGTTCTCGGTATGGACCTCGGCCGTGCCGTCGAAGACGTAGTCGGAGGACACGTGCACGAGCGTGATGCCGTGCCCGGCGCAGGCGCGGGCGAGAAGGGCGGGGCCGGTCGCGTTGGCCTTCCAGGCGGCCGCGCGGCCCTCGGGGGTCTCGGCCCTGTCGACCGCCGTGTAGGCGCCGCAGTTGATCACGGTGCCGTAGAGCGACCAGTCGTACTGCGCGTAGGCGTCCGGGTCGGACATGTCGAAGGTGTCGATGTCGCAGAAGTCGAAGTCCTTCGCCACGCCGCGCTCCTCGGCCAGCGCGCGGACCGCATGCCCCAGCTGGCCGTTGCAGCCGGTGACGAGCGTCCTCTTGGGCGCCATGGGGACGACGTCCCTGAGCATCGGGTGGTTCAGGTCCGCCTCGGAGACGGTCGCCTCCTCCAGCGGGATGGGCCACTCGATGGCGAGCTCGGGGTCGGCGAGGTTCACGAAGGTGTAGGTCTTCTTGAGCTCCAGGGACCAGTGGGCGTCCACCAGGTAGGTGTAGGCGGTGCCGTCCTCCAGGGCCTGGAAGGAGTTGCCCACGCCGCGCGGGACGTAGATGGCCCTGGACGGGTCCAGGGTGCAGGTGAACACCTTGCCGAAGGTCTCGCTGCCCTCGCGAAGGTCGACCCAGGCGCCGAAGACGCTGCCTCGCGCCACGGAGATGAACTTGTCCCAGGGCTCCGCGTGGATGCCGCGGGTGACGCCGCGGCTGTCGTTGTAGGAGATGTTGTTCTGGACGACCCTGAGGTCCGGGATGCCCAGGGCGCACATCTTGGCGCGCTGCCAGTTCTCCTTGAACCAGCCGCGCGAGTCGCCGTGGACGGCGAGGTCGACGACCTTGAGGCCCCCGATGCCGGTCTCGGTGACGGCGAGGTCCTTCTCGAATGCGATGTCTGCCATAGATCTATCCCCTCCTACTGGCCCTGCGCGCGGTAGCGGGCCTCGGTGGCCTCCTTGGCCGGGCGCCACCAGGACTCGTTGGCGACGTACCAGTCGATCGTCTGCTTCAGGCCCTCGGCGAAGTCAGTGTGCGCCGGCCTCCAGCCGAGCTCGCGCTGCAGCTTCGTGCTGTCGATGGCGTAGCGGCGGTCGTGGCCGGGGCGGTCGGCGACCCAGTCGAAGTCCTCGGGGTCGCGCCCCATGGCCTCCAGGATCATGCGCAGCACGGTGATGTTGTCCTTCTCGCCATTTGCGCCGATGAGGTAGGTCTCCCCCATCTCGCCCTTCGTGAGGATGTCCCAGACGGCCGAGGAGTGGTCCTCGGTGTGGATCCAGTCGCGGACGTTCTCGCCCTTCCCGTAGAGCTTGGGGCGCACGCCGTCGACGATGTTGGTGATCTGCCTGGGGATGAACTTCTCCACGTGCTGGTAGGGGCCGTAGTTGTTGGAGCAGTTGGAGATAGTGGTGCGAAGGCCGTAGGTGCGGGTCCATGCGCGCACGAGCATGTCGGAGGAAGCCTTGGTGCTCGAGTACGGGGAGGACGGCCTGTACGGCGTCTCCTCGGTGAACTTGGCCGGGTCGTCGAGCGCCAGGTCGCCGTAGACCTCGTCGGTGGAGACGTGGTGGTAGCGGACGCCGTATTTGCGGACGGCCTCCAGCAGGCGGAAGGTGCCCTCGACGTTGGTGCGCAGGAAGGGCTCGGGGTCGGCGATGGAGTTGTCGTTGTGGCTCTCGGCGGCGTAGTGCACGATCGCGTCGTGGCCCGGTACAAGCCTGTCCAGCAGCTCGGCGTCGCAGATGTCGCCCACGACGAGCTCGACGCGGTCCGCAGGCAGCCCGGCGATGTTCTCGGGGTTGCCGGCGTAGGTCAGCTTGTCCAGGACGGTAACGTGCACGTCGGGGTGGTTGTTGACCACGTAGTGCACGAAGTTGCTGCCGATGAAGCCGCAACCGCCCGTGACGATGATGTTCTTAGGTTCAAAGATCTCAGACATGAGGGGTTACTCCTAGTACTCGCGCGGGCTGTTGACGATCTCGCCGGCGGCGACCTTCCTCAGGTGCTGGCCGTAGACCGACTTGCCGTAGGCCTTGGCTGCCCCCTCCAGCCCGGCGGTCGTGATCCAGCCGTTCTCCCAGGCGATCTCCTCGGGGACGGACACGGGCAGGTCCTGGGAGTGCTCCACGGCGCGGACGAACTCCGCCGCCTCGTGGAGGCTCTCCATGGTGCCGGTGTCCAGCCACGCGTAGCCGCGGCCGAGGGTGACCACGGACAGCGTCCCCTCCTCCAGGTACATCTGGTTGAGCGTGGTGATCTCCAGCTCGCCGCGGGCCGAGGGCCTGACCTCGTGGGCCTTGGCGGCGACGTCGCCCGGGTAGAAGTACAGTCCGGTGACGGCGTAGGAGCTCTTGGGCTCGGCGGGCTTCTCCTCGATGGAGACGGCACGGCCCTCGCGGTCGAACTCCACGACGCCGAAGCGCTCGGGGTCGTCCACGTGGTAGCCGAAGACCGTGGCCCTACCGGACTCGGCGTTCTGCACGGCGCGCGTCAGGTGGCGCGACAGGCCGTTGCCGTAGAAGATGTTGTCGCCGAGCACCAGGGCGCACGGCTCGCCGGCGATGAACTCCTCGCCGATGGTGAAGGCCTGGGCCAGGCCGTCCGGGCTCGGCTGCTCGGCGTAGGACAGGTTCACGCCGTAGCGCGAGCCGTCCCCGAGCAGGCGCTCGAAGTTGGGCAGGTCGGTCGGCGTGGAGATGACCAGGATGTCCCGGATGCCCGCCAGCATGAGGGTGCTAAGCGGGTAGTAGATCATGGGCTTGTCGTAGACCGGAAGCAGCTGCTTGGAGGTCACGAGCGTGAGCGGGTACAGGCGCGTGCCGGACCCGCCGGCGAGGATGATGCCTTTCATTCAATCACTTCCAAAGTCAGTGAACGGAAAAATAAATCCGTTTAGCAATGTTCCTGATTGAGAGCGACAATTTACGAGCGGTTAAATCAACCGACGATATATTGATACCATCGAGTGAACAGATTGCTCGCACAAAATCAAACTCATCGCGTTTCAATTGCTCTTTTTTATCCTTAAAAAGTGAGTTCGTAGTAGATTCGTTGCACACTCTAAAATAGGAATAAATTGAGTCTAGATAGCAGACATCACCATTAAGTGATAGACGAATCCAATACTCCCAATCAGGGGAGTAACACAAAGAATCATTAAAGGGTCCAACCTTTTGCCAGCAATCTCTACGAAACATGACATTAGAAGGCTCTCCATAGATATTATGAGTTCGAAATGTCTTGCGGGCAAAATCAGAGCCTTTTAAAACCATATCCCGTTTAAAAGGTCTCCTCTTCATTGTAATGGCACCATTCGAGTCAATAACACATGAAGCGCTGAAGCAGAGGGAGCACTTTGGATTAGCATCCAGTGCTGCAACCTCAGACTCAAGAGCCCCGGGTAACAAAATATCATCCTGAAAGAGGAAATGAATATACTCGCCAGAAGAATTCTCAATGGCATTATTCCAGTTTCCAACAAGACCGAGATTACTGGAGTTCCTAAATACCTTAATTCGAGAATCCGTTAGCTTGGAAACAATCTCAAATGTTCCATCAGTTGACTGATCATCGAAAATTAATAATTCGAAATCGCGGAAAGACTGGCTTAACACCGAATCAATTGCCTTCAAAATGTACTTAGCACCATTAAAACAAGGCATCAACACACTAACTTTAGGCATCCTTGTCCTCCTTATCGGACAAAAATTCCTCAATAAAATAGCGAGGACGATGCTTCGTCTCCATATAAGTCTTTCCAACGTACTCGCCGATGACACCCAAAGCCAAAAGTTGAAGTCCGCCAAGACACCAAATTGACATAATGATGCTTGTCCAGCCAACTTGTACATCGCCAATAAAATGACCAATTAAAAGATATACAAGTGCAAATAAACTAAAAATAGAAATGATTAAACCGGTGAGAGTAATTATCCTAATCGGTTTAGTACTAAAAGACGTTATACCTTCAAAAGCAAATGACAACATTTTACCGAGCGTGTATTTAGATTCGCCGGCAAACCGTTTCCCTCGCGAATAATACACGCAGCAAGATTTGAAACCAACTAAAGGAACCAAACCACGAAGAAATAGATTAACCTCACGGAATTGAGACAATGCAAGAACAGCACGCTTGGACATCAATCTATAGTCAGCATGGTTATAAACAGCATCGACACCCAACGAAGACTGTAAGCGATAAAAAGATTGTGCGGTAAAACGTTTTAGAAAGGAATCACTAGAACGATCATTTCGTACACCATATACAACTTCATAGCCTTCGCGAGCTCTTGAAACCATTTCATCAAGCGCATTGATATCATCTTGTAAATCAGCGTCCATCGATGCTATTAAATCAGCAAACTCCGCTGCCTTGTGTAACCCAGAAAGTAAAGCCTTCTGATGGCCACAATTCCTAGAGAGCTTAAGTCCACAGAATAAGGAATTAGATTGATGAAGACTTTCGATGATCTCCCAAGTCTTATCGGATGACCCATCGTCAACTAACAAAACCTTACTGTTCGCATTAATCTGAGACAATTTTACTAAAGTGGAAAACTTCTCAAAAAGCCTTTTAGAGGTTTCCCGCAAAACGCTCTCCTCGTTATAACAAGGAACCACGAGATAGAGAATCGGCAATATGTCCATCTTTGTCATGCAAGCACCCATCACTTAAATGCCCAATACTTACTTAAAATATAATTAAGAGGATAAGTTACAAACAAGTTAAGCAGTGGACCAAGAATAGAAGAAATTCCAAGCACACTAACCCAAAAGTACAAAAGGATGTTGTTGATAATCAATCCAGTAAAAGCACTCGAAGCAAGCAGCTTGGAAAAACTTGAAATAAGTGAACTCAAATCCGATCTCTCATTATCAAAAACAAATTTATTGTTCCAATAGAAGGAATTGATGACACCAGCAAAATATGAAACTATATTGGCGACAATATAGTTCACTCCAATAAAAAGGAGTGCCGCGTAGACTAAGTAAGAAACGATTGTATTTGAAAGTCCAACAATCGAAAACTTCAGAAATTGAATCACCGAATCTCGTTTCATTAAAGACCCTTTTCCCACTGTTATCTATAAAGGACATAAACAAAACAAGAGGTTCCATCATCGATTTGAGTATATCCGGGCAGTTTTTTAAAACCACTATATCCTAGTTCATCTTTCAGTTGAGAAAGAACCTCTTCTTCGCAGTCGTGATTATTCATGTAAACAACCAGATCATCAGAATCAATATAATTTCTATCGCAAAAACTGCTAATAGCTTTCTGATCAGGAATCAGCGCATGAATGCGAGACAATTTGGCAACTTCTAATAGCTTCGCAGTGAGCTGATAGTAATCATAAGAGACAAAGAGCCCCGTTGAACCCGCGTACTTCTCTACTGCGGCTTCATTGTCAGCAGATTTCGGATATAAATACAAAGCATTGGAAGAAAAGAAAACAGAATCTGCAGCAATAATTGCGCAAACAAATACAACAGAAACTAAAATAGTGCCCCGAAAATTGAAATCAGTATTATTTCTATAGCGAATTTGCAAATATCTAAATAGATACAAGAACATTCCAAATCCAAATAACAGTAATCCTGGATATGCTAAGCATATGTATCTTGACGAAGTAAAAGGAGATACATAGCAAGCTGTGACGTAAAAAACAAGGGATGAATTAAATAATAAAACTATATAAATCGACTCAGGATGCTCACGATTAATTTTTTTATTCCATAGCAAGTAGAAACAAAGGGCAATTGACAAACAGAAGCTGGCAATCAAAAGAAGCCTTGATCCGAAGAACAAATCAACGGACGACGAACCTAGAAATTGCCAAATTCGTCTAAGTAATACCATTACCCCTGATTGCGATGAGGCCGATTCGACATAATGATTCCCAAACATGTTGCTTAATGCTGGAGGAAATATGATAAATGACAGACAAACCGATAAGACAATCGTGACTCCATATTTAAAGGAGAACATCCACCCTTTTCTTGCCCAAAAATAAATAGTAAAAAAACAGGAAACAAAAAAGAGATAAATATAGAAATAGAAGTGAGTTAAAAACCCCAATAAAGAAATAACAAATAGGCGGAAATAAACCGATCGATTGGCGAAAGCAACATTAAACATATCGTATAACGCATCAAGAAATGCTAGGGCAAGTGTCACCAATAACAGATACATTCGAATGTAGGTCACTAGATTTAACGCTATGGGACTGAAAGCCCAAAGTGCCATTAAAATTAGAGCGACTGGCTTACTCTGAAACACTTTGTAAGAAAGCTTAAATAAAAATACTAAACTGAGTGAATAGAAACATAGATTAGGAACCAAGCCAAACCATTTGCTAAATTCATTCGGAAACAGTGAGCAAACGGTATGAATAATGAAAAAATAGAGAGGAGGATGTGCGTCATTACTCAGATTATATAAAACCGAATCAAACCGAAACACATGCCCTGTATCAACTGTCAAATAAGACTGAATGAACGTAGGATCCATCCAGTTGGCATCCATATTGTTTTCCCAAAAAATATGTGGAAAATAAAAACTATTCGAGAGGCCGAAAGTCCACAGCTCGTCAACATGAAACCCTGTTTTCAAATTGCAATAATAAATTGCGACTAATAACGCAGCCACAAACATTACAGCAAATAAAACGCCATAAGACTTGCATCGTTTTGCACATGAATTCATAAACGATTCCCTACAATTAATTAGTAGCTAAACTAAAGGAGTTTACGAAAAATCATAAACTCCTTCAAGATTAAACTAATACAGTTGGACTAAACCACTGAATTACTGCAATAGCGGATAGATGATAGACTTACATCACTTACTATTTATCAACCAACTTAACCTCAAACGCTTCCATATGCAGGGCTTCTCCAGTCGTACCTGCGCACTCGCCCGATTTAACCCAATCGAGCCAACACTTGCCCTGCACATGCGCCCTATAAACAACGTCATAATGCTTGGAGAGATCACCCGTAAGCTTAATTTCTACAGCTTCAATAGAAAGAGACTTACCCGTGGTGCCGGCCAGCTTGCCGTTCTTGACCCACTTTTGCCAGCCGATATTCTGAACGTGAGCTCGATACTCGATGTTACCGGAATACCCAAGGTCGGGCTTGCTAATCGTCAACGCCTCAATAGCAAGATTTCGACCAGTTGTGCCCGCCGTCATGCCCTCATAAACAGGTTCCTGCCAACCAAGGTTTGAAACATGAGCCTTAATCGAAAACGTTCTCTGAATCGAGGGCTGATTCGTATCCCCTGGAGCAGGCGAACCCTTTTCAACCAAAACGACCTGGTATGCCTCGAGCCTCAAGCCAAACCCAGTCGTTCCGGCAACCTGATCATTGCAGGCCCAACCAAGCCAGCCCTTGTCCTGAACATGAGCACGATAGTAAACGTCATAACGATTAGCCATCTCACCAGTAAGTCGAATTTGAATAGCCTGGACAGACTTGCTCTGACCCGTAGAACCGGAAACTTCTCCCTCTTTCACATAATCTTGCCAACCGTAATCGGAAACATGCGCCCTGTACTCCAAGCTGCCATCGTAGGGAGCATTCTGCAGGTTGAGAGTAATAGCCTCGACAGCTTTGGACTGACCAACGGTGCCAGAAACATTTCCGCCCTTGCAAGCCGACTGCCAGCCGTCATTCGAAACATGCGAAGTTGCCAAAACATCAAGCGAGCCTCGTGACACCTTGACGACGTCGTAGCCCGACTCGCCCTTCTTGAAATAAGTTAGAGCTCCACTATTATGCGAATAGATAGCAAAGTCGTAATTGGCCGTAGCAAGTATGGAATCCGAAAACTCCACGAGATAACAGGAGTCACCTTGCTTGCAAAGGGACCTGATAGCCTCGTCTGAGTCCTCAGTAATAGGCGAAGCAAACCAATCCATAATCGAATAATCGATAGCAGCGCCGGGCTTCAACGCTTCGGACTTCGTTGAATTCCAAAGTCCACCAGCAGCATCGGCGCTGGCCGAGTTATACGTACTAGACCCATATCCAGACAGACCGATCTCCGGATTAAAGAAGAGAATCAGCTCTGCAGCAACGGAAGAATCGACATCGGTAATGCCCAGACGGTCAAGCTGTTCCTGCTTTTGGGGATACATGCCCGTCGGCGTGTTTGGATGCCCCTTGTAATAATACAAATAGTCATCGCCATAAATAACCTCGGTCAAGTTGGCATAGTCGTCAAAATTCTGCTCGTAAGTAACATACGTTCCAAGCAGCATCATTACCTTTTTGCCCTGCTGAGTAGCCGCATCAAAATAACCATCGTTAAAGTTGTACAGAGCCTTAAACGCTTGGACCGTGTCCTCTCCCCTATTCTGCAGGCTCGTAAGCATGCTCGAAACGTTCATCTTCTTAACGTTAGGATCGGATGCGATCTTATTCGCAAAGGCATTATCGTCACCGCTCGTAAACAGATTGGTTCGAGTCATCCACCACTGAGTGCCAGGCTCAATACTCAGCACAGCATACATAGAATCCCAGTGATCGTGATAATCGCTATACGACTTTGACACCTCACCGGTTTCGTATTCCTTATTCTTGGCAGCATTCCATAAAGCAATCAGTTCCGCTTGCTTAGAATCTGGATCCTTTACGTCGAAGGCCTCGTTGGTAAAGACATACGTGGCGGATCCATCGGACAACAGCCGAATGGAGTATTGGCCAGTGGGAATCTTATTGGCGTAAATCATCCTATGGATCAACGAGCAGGTGATGTCATTGATATACAGATTGAACTTTGCCTTGGGGTTGATCTTGAAGAGAGCAGCGACATAATCCGCAAACGCCTGATAGCTTGAACTAGAAGCATTCTCATCATGAGTCAAATACGGAAGGCCATACATCCCGGATGGAAGCGAGCTCCAGTTATAGGCATTTGGACGATCGAGCATTACGATTGACGGAATGGTCGTTCCAGCAGAAGAGGTGCTGATGTCCCAGAAAGATAGCGAATAGAGAACAACGGGGAAAGAAGCACTCAAAGGGGCAAGGTTGTATTCACTCGCAGAAATGCCGATTGGCTGATGGTCCTCATGAACGATGTTTCCGTTCTTCAAATACTGCAACGTAACGTCAAACGGACCATAATCGTTAAATTCAATTTCGCTGGAGCTGGAATCCAAATCTCCGAGTGCAATCGTACTTGAAACGGAACGGGTGACCTTCCCTCCATACGACATGGAGCCCGCCACCCTTATCGAATCAGCGATGCCGAGTCGTTTTATATCCTCAACGTGCGGAATATTCAGGGTCACTTTAGTCGTCTCCCCAACCTGAGAAAGAGAGCAATTAAAGACATACGGGACATAGGCACCAGCGGTATCACCGGGCGCCGCATCACCCTTCTTTACAATGACGATCTGTATTGCTTCAACGGCATAGGACCAACCGGTGGTTCCCGCAGTCGACCCATTTGAGGCCCAACCAAGCCAACCGAAATTAGAAGCATGAACGCGATAATACAGGTCATAAGAAGCCGACCTGTCACCCGTCAGCTTGAGCTCGACAGCTTCAATCTGAAGGCCCTTCCCCGTTGTGCCGGAGACGGCTCCATTAGAAACCCAATCCTGCCAGCCTTCATTTTGCACATGCGAGCGGTATTCGATACCAAGGTCTTCTGAATTAGGAAGAGAAACTCTGAGCGCCTCAAGCCTACGAGACTGGCCCGTTGTGCCAGAGATCGAACCATTCGATGTAAACGTCGACTCCCAACCAATGCCAGAAATATGAGATTTATAGCTGACATCCGGGATCTCCTCTTTGGACTCCACGGCAGCATCGATCGAAGGCGCTGATTCATCGGCTACAACAGCAGTTTGATCCGAAGAGTCTGATTGGGCCTCTGGAACGGATTCATATTCGTTGGTACCAACATTTGAATCCGCCCAACAAGCCAAAGGGCTCAATAGCAGCATCGACATGAAGCAGGAAATCAGAACAACAAATGCTCTAAATTGCCTTTTCAAGAGAATCGCCTCCTAGATAGACAGCCGTCAATAACCATACTATCGAGAGTTAGCTTCATTAATGTCACCAATTAGGTGAACGAAGAAAAAGGAGCCCATCCAAAGGCAAGGGCCCTTTCCCGTTGCCAAGACAACGGCAACAGGAAAGGGCCCGCTAACAAACTCTCAGCGTCTACGGGAATAACTAGTAGATTACCACCTTGGTAGCAAGAGGCACGTTATCCCAAATCCATTTAGCGCGATCAATGGGCAAACGCACGCAGCCTTGTGAAATATGCAATCCCATCCGGCTGTCCATGGGATTAAAAGTTCCCTGGTAGTACGGTATTGAATGAAACAGATAGTCCCCGTAAAACTGCGTATAGTAGTAGCAGGTATACCCATGTCCAAACGAGTGACCCTTGCCGGTGACGGTATACTCACCCGTAGGCGTTGGAGTACTAGGGACACCAGTAGAGCAAACCCAGTATTGAGCATAACTCCACGACCCGCGCTGTCCACGAAAAACTCCAAGGCGGCATGCTTGCCTGTCAACCATAATGAGCCAGCTTGAATTGCTCGAATATCTATTAGCTCGATTAAGCATGGCTATCATATCGGCAGGTAGTAAGGGCTGATCGGTAAACGGGCGCCCAGTAGGACCGGGAGCACCAGCGCCTTTGGGAACAACCTTCACTTGAACCGATCGACTCTGCAGCCTATCGTAGATGTGCCCGCAGGCTGCCCGTTTGAAGCCCAATCGAGCCATCCGAAGTCTTGGCAATATGCTCGATACCAAACATCAAAGTAGTTCGATAAATCACCGGTCAACCTGATCTTAAGAGCCTCGGTACGCTTTGCGCGGCCTACCGTGCCAGCGACATTCCCATTGGAAGCCCAGCCTTGCCAACCCACATCCTGCACATGAGCGGAGTACTCAATACCGCCCGATACGCTACTGGAGACATTTAGCTTCAGCGCCTCAATCGCAAGTGATCTGTCAGTCGTACCCGCAACACCGCCATTACCAACAGGATTCATCCAGCCAAGTGTGGCGACATGCACCTGGAGCGTCAGAGCTGGCGTCGAGATAAATGCGGGCTTAGACGACGTGCCAGGATCCCCGCCATTCGCCACAAGCTTAATTTGAACAGCTTCTATCTGGATATTAAGCCCGGTAGTTCCAGCGGAATCGCCGTTTTTGGCCCAACCCAACCAGCCATAACCAGCCGAATGAACTCGATAGTAAATGTCATATTGATTCGCGAGGGAACCATTTAAGCGCAGCTCAAGAGCCTGAATGGCCAATCCTTGTCCAACGGTCCCAACATAACCGGCAGATCGCCATTCCTGCCAACCAATATTGGCAACATGTGCTCTTGCCTCAATTTGAGAATCGTCATCCACACCGGACAACGACACGTTTAAAGCTTGAAGCGAAAGCGATTTTCCCGTTGTGCCGGCATCTTGCCCATCTAAAACAGATGGAGACCACCCACGGTTAGCCGAATGAGCCTGATATACAACGTGGGCGCAATCGGCGGAAGCATCAGAAACAAATGCTCCGTCCGTTATCCCGGGAGCGCCGGCGCCTTTACCGACAATCCTTACTTCGACAGCCTTAAGGAATGAACCCGATATCGTTGCCCCCGCATCCGAGCCATTGCACGCCCAACCAAGCCATCCTTTTTTGGAATCAAAACAGCGATACCAAACGTCATAGGCTTTAGACAAATCTCCAGTAAGAGTCAATCTCACCGCCTTTAAAACACGCCCATCGTTTTTAGAGTTAAGCGCAGCACCGTCAGAAACAGCACCACTCCATCCGCCAAATTCAAAGAAGCCGAAATAGTCAATTGAGCCTAAAATCTCTTGATTATCAAACGAGATAGAGAGCGAGGTTAAAGGTTCAGAGCCGTTCTCAGAGCCCAATAAGATTGATTTGCCTTGTACGGAGCCCAGGCTTTTTCCGTTAAGACCGAGCGAGCTCCCGCTTAGAACATCCGTTGCCCCAATGAAATGGTTCAACGTATCGCCGGGAGCAGATCCGCTTTTTTCGACCAATAAAATCTGAACACCCTGAATGGCGGCACCCTTCCCCACCGAGCCCGCAGGAGACCCGTTAGACGTCCAGCCCAGCCATCCTCCCAATTTGGAAGCATACACACGGTACCAAATGCCATAAGTTGCAGAAATCTCGCCGTTCAGCTTAAACTGAACGGCCTCAATGGATCGAGACTGCCCGGTCGTGCCAATGACGCCTGAAGACCAGTCTTGCCAACCAATGCCAGAGACATGCGCGCGAGAGGAAATAGAGCCTCCGTGACCATACCAATTAACACCAAGCGACAGTGCCTCAATTGCATTTCTTGAGTCAATGACCCCCGATGTCTTTCCGTCCGCGACAGCACCCATCCATCCGACATTAGAGACATGAGATCGATAGGAAACGGTAGGCGGTTCCTGAGAATGATCCCTAAAGGCATCGCCACGCGCTGGCGCATCTTGAGCATATTTTGGAAGCACCTTAATCTGAATAGCTTCGATCTGGTAAGCATAGCCCTGTGTTCCAGCAGGTTCACCATTTGAGGCCCAGCCAAGCCAACCAACATTTGCAGAATGAACGCGATACCAAATGTCATACGAATCAGAAAGACTGCCCGACAAGGATAGCTTGATTGCCTCGATGGCTCGCGACTGTCCAACTGTTCCAGAAGCCCGCCCGTTGCCAACCGGCTGAAGCTCCCATCCGATCCCGGAAATGTGTGATTGGACCGAAATGCTGTCATTCCCCAAAGGGCTGCCATCCTGTGAAAGCAGATTGATCTTGAGGGCTTCGACGCGCTTTGCACGACCTGTAGTGCCGGCAGTCATTCCATTTGAAACGGGAGCTTGCCAGCCAATATCCTGCACATGAGTCTGGTATGAAACAGAGCCAAATACAGTGGATACATCATTTTCGGGTTTCGCCGAATCAGTTGCATTGGAGGTAGACTCGCTAGAAACGGATGAGGAAGAGTCATCGTCTGACACAGTCGGCTGCTCGACTTCAGCCCCCTGTTGTTCGTTACTTAAGACGGGGCCCTCGTCTTTCGAGCTGCTGGCAGCACCGTCGGAATAATCAGTAGCCTCCGGCTGCACCTGTAAGGTATCAGCCCAGACAGAAAGGGGCGTCAGAAGACATTGGAGGATTAGTAATGGCGTCATTGCCGTTGCTAGCAACCGTTGCGTCTTTTTCATTCGACTCCCCCATCACTCGACCATCTTTAGCATCATTATTTACCGTTTCGGCAATTGCTTAAATACCGAAAACGTGAATGGCACTTAAATAGAAACGAACGGACCGTTGCAAAACGACCCGTTCGTTTAAGTCAGAGTATCTGTTAGAACCTGTGTGAAGACACGAATTACGATCAGCTATGCAAGCGGCACGTTGTCATACCAGCCCCATTTTGGCTTGTATGAGGTGGAATAATAATCCAACCAATACGCCATATCGAGTGTCCTAATCTGACCGACGTTATCCATTACCTGATTATTGCCGATATAAAGACAAACGTGACCGTAAATGCTGCCCATGCGTGTATGCGTATGCGAAGGAACGGCAATGACCATTCCGACTTTCAGCTGAGAATAATCGGTGTATTTGCAATAATCCCAGTAGTAATCGCAGGCATCCGTATGGACGTTCCTAAATCCGGCACGCTCGTAGATATCTGCAATCCACTCGGAGCACAATCCCGGACCAGGAGACGGTACCTGTCGGGCAAGATCTACAATCTTCTTCTGCATGGGATTTGCAAACGCGGAAGGTTGCCCAAGCAAACACGGCGAAACGGTGCTTCCGGGGGCATTGGCGCCCTTCCTTGTAAGGCGAACTTGGACAGCTTGGACATGCGTTCCATAACCAGTGCTACCGGCAACTGTACCATTTCTAGTCCAACCAAGCCAGCCGACGTTATCGACATGGACCCTATACCAGACATCGAAATAAGTTGCCAAGTCACCTGACAGGGAGACTTTAATTGCTTCAACCGAATTGGACTCAGTAGCAGACGACAGTTGATCCCCGTTTGACTTACCAGAAGTCCAACCTACATTCGAAAGATGCAGTTGATAATTAATCCCGCCGGCAACAGATGAACAAGTTTTAGCCGAAAACCCGGTGATGGGAATTCCCTGACCAGTTGTACCGGACATCTCTCCGGCCGAGACAGAATTCTGCCAAGCACCTTTAACCTGAGAGGAATACGTCAACGTAGGTATTTCAAGATGGGAATATCCCGACGTATCAGGATGAGAAGCGCCCTTCTTAATGAGCTTAATCTGAACAGCCTCGAGGGAACAGGACATACCGGTAGTACCGGCCTCCCCGCCGTCCTTGGCCCAGGCCATCCAGCCGATGTTGGAGGCGTGGACGCGGTAGTAGACGTCGTAGTCCTTCGCGAGGGAGCCCGTGAGCCTCAGGCGCACGGCCTCGACGGCACGGCCCTGGCCGGTGGTTCCGCCCTCGGAGGCCGAGGGGGTGTCCCAGCCCTGCCAGCCGATGCCCGAGACATGGGCATCGATCTGGACGGAAGAGCCGTCCGAGTAGTCGGAGCTGTCGAGCGAGAGCTTGAGGTCCTCGAGGGCGAGGCCGCGGCCGGTGGTGCCGGCGGTCGCCCCGTCGGACACAGCGCCCTGCCAGCCCACGTTGGAGACGTGGGCCCGATAGGTCAGGGACATGGGCTTCTTCTTGAAGGCGTAGTCGACGTTGGCGCCGTCGGAAGAGGGGGCGGCGTCGCCCTTCTTGACCAGCCTGATCTGGACGGCCTCGACGCTCCTGCCGAAGCCCGTGGTGCCGGCCTCCCCGCCGTCCTTGGCCCAGGCCATCCAGCCGATGTTGGAGGCGTGGACGCGGTAGTAGACGTCGTAGTCCTTCGCGAGGGAGCCCGTGAGCCTCAGGCGCACGGCCTCGACGGCACGGCCCTGGCCGGTGGTTCCGCCCTCGGAGGCCGAGGGGGTGTCCCAGCCCTGCCAGCCGATGCCCGAGACATGGGCATCGATCTGGACGGAAGAGCCGTCCGAGTAGTCGGAGCTGTCGAGCGAGAGCTTGAGGTCCTCGAGGGCGAGGCCGCGGCCGGTGGTGCCGGCGGTCGCCCCGTCGGACACAGCGCCCTGCCAGCCCACGTTGGAGACGTGGGCCCGATAGGTCAGGGACATGGGCTTCTTCTTGAAGGCGTAGTCGACGTTGGCGCCGTCGGAAGAGGGGGCGGCGTCGCCCTTCTTGACCAGCCTGATCTGGACGGCCTCGACGCTCCTGCCGAAGCCCGTGGTGCCGGCCTCCCCGCCGTCCTTGGCCCAGGCCATCCAGCCGATGTTGGAGGCGTGGACGCGGTAGTAGACGTCGTAGTCCTTCGCGAGGGAGCCCGTGAGCCTCAGGCGCACCGCCTCGACGGCGCGGCCCTGTCCGGTGGTTCCGCCCTCGGAGGCCGAGGGGGTGTCCCAGCCCTGCCAGCCGATGCCACTTAC